>DATFXR010000570.1:0-4429 GCA_035315685.1 Vicinamibacterales bacterium
AAGGATCGCATCGACCTGTATTACTTCGGCGCCGGCCACACCAACGGCGACACCTTCGTCGTCTTCCCGGCGCTCCGGATCCTGCATACGGGCGACATGTTCGCCTGGAAGGACGGGCCGCTGTGCGATCGCAACAACGGCGGCAGTTGCGTCGCGTTTCCGGAGACGCTGTCGAAGGTGATCGCGACCATCAAGGATGTCGACACGGTGATTCCGGGCCACAGCCCGATGCAGACGCCGAAGGATCTGCAGGAGTTCCAGCGCTTCGTCGCCGATCTCTCGAAGCACGCGCAGGATTCGCTGAAAGCCGGCAAGACCGTGGACGAAGCGTTCGCGTCGTTCACCGTCGACAAATATCCCGGCTACAAGAACGAGCGCGTGAAGGGATCGATCCAGGCGGTCTACGACGAGTTGAAGAAGTAGATCATGCGCATGAAGGCCATCTCGTTCGCCGCGGCGATCGCCATCGCGTTCATCTCGATCGACGGTGCCGCGCCCCGGGCGCAGGATAGCGCGCTGCCGGCGCCGGAGTTCCATCATCTGCACCTGAACTCGACGAACCCTGACGCCGCTGCCGCGTGGTACGCGAAGGCATTCCCGGTGACCTCGAAGGCGACGTGGGGCGGCATGACGGCGCTCAAATCACCGAACGACGTGTTGGTCCTCTTCACCACGGTCGATCAACCGCCCGCCACGCAGCCGCAGACGGCCTTCTGGCACTTCGGCTGGCACGTGCTGAAAGAGCGCGAGACGATGGCCCGGCTGCGCGATCAGGGCGTGACGCTGCTGCCGCTCTACACCGGTGATCCTGACCGGCCGACGGTCAACATCAACAGCGACACCTATCCGGGCACCGGCGGAGTGCTGGGGCTCACGCGGGCACAGCTCGATGAAGCGAAGAAGAACAACGTCAAGCCCGCGGGCGGCGCCGGCTTCGCCTACATCCGCGGTCCGGACGATGCGCTGATCGAAGTGCAGGGCGACATGCCGGCGGAGCGGTTCAACCACGTCCACATGTACCATGAGCACCCGTTCTGCGCGCAGCTCTGGTACCAGAAGCACCTGAACGTCGCGCCACCGCAGGGCCGTCGTGGTGCTGCGCCGGCGGAGCCGCGCACCGAGGCGAACTGCCGCGTGCCGCGGACGCCGGACCGGACCTTCCCGGCACTCGAGCTGAACGGCATGTATCGGGCACCGCAGATCCCGCTGGTGTTTGGCGATGTGTCGATGGGCGGTTACATGAACAATGCCGATCAGCCGCTCGTCAGCACGCGCGGCCATCTCGCCGATCACGTCGGGCTGAGCGTCGCGAATCTCGACGCGTGGCTCGCAAAGCTGCGCGGCGAAAACGTCACCATCCTCGAACAACCGCACAAGCTCGGCGACACGCGTGCCTTCGTGATCGAGGGACCGAGCCGAGAAGCGATCGAATTCGTAGAGGTCAAGTAGCCCTGGGACACATTCTTCAGACTCTTCCGATCGGCGAGCGCGTCGGCATCGCGTTCTCCGGCGGTCTCGACACGAGCGCGGCGCTGCACTGGATGCGGAGCAAAGGCGCCGTCCCGTACGCCTACACCGCCAATCTCGGCCAACCGGACGAAGCCGATTACGACGACATCCCGCGCAAGGCGCTGCAGTACGGCGCCGAGCAGGCACGGCTGATCGACTGCCGCGCGCAGCTCGTGGCCGAAGGGATCGCGGCGCTGCAGTGCGGCGCCTTTCACATCTCCACCGCGGGCGTGCCGTACTTCAACACCACGCCGCTCGGCCGCGCCGTCACCGGCACGATGCTGGTCGTCGCGATGAAGGAAGACGACGTCCACATCTGGGGCGACGGCAGCACCTTCAAGGGAAACGACATCGAGCGGTTCTATCGGTACGGACTGCTCGCCAACCCGAACCTCCGCATCTACAAGCCGTGGCTCGATCAGCAGTTCATCGACGAGCTCGGCGGCCGCAAGGAGATGTCGGAGTTCATGAACAAGGCCGGCTTCGGCTACCGCATGAGCGTCGAGAAGGCGTATTCGACCGACTCGAACATTCTCGGGGCCACTCACGAAGCCAAGGATCTCGAACGGCTGGACACCGGGATCACGATCGTCGAGCCGATCATGGGCGTTGCGTCCTGGCGAGACGATGTCGCCGTGACCAGCGAAACCGTGACGATTCGCTACGACGAAGGGCGTCCGATCGCGCTCAACGGCCGCTCGTTCGACGACCAGGTGGAGCTGCTGCTCGAGGCGAACGGCATCGGTGGACGCCACGGCCTCGGGATGTCGGACCAGATCGAGAACCGGATCATCGAAGCGAAGAGCCGCGGCATCTACGAGGCGCCGGGCATGGCGCTGCTCTTCATCGGCTACGAGCGGCTCGTCACCGGTATTCACAACGAGGACACGATCGAAGAGTACCGCGAGAACGGGCGCAGACTCGGGCGGCTGCTCTATCAGGGCCGCTGGTTCGATCCGCAGGCGTTGATGCGGCGCGAGTCGGCGCAACGCTGGGTGGCGCGCGCGATCACCGGCGAGGTGACCGTGCAGCTCCGCCGCGGCAACGACTACTCGATTCTGAACACCGACAGCCCGAACCTCACCTACAAGCCCGAGCGGTTGACGATGGAAAAGGGTGAGAGCCTGTTCTCGCCGCAGGACCGCATCGGCCAGCTGACGATGCGCAACCTGGACATCACCGACACGCGCGACAAGCTGGTGACCTACGTGAAAACCGGCCTGCTGCGACCGGCCGCTGGCGCGCCGCTGCCGCAGCTCTCGGACGGCGAGACGCATCCCGCGAAGAAATGACGTGATGCACGAGGTCAACGCGCTCGGGCAGCCGATCGGCTTCAAGGTGGCTGGCTGGAAACCGCCGTCACCACCGCCGCGCGAGCCGATGATTGGCAGGACCTGCCGCGTCGAGCCGCTCGATCCTGCGCGTCACGGTGCGCAGCTCCACGCCGCGAACATGCTCGACGTCGCGCACCGCAACTGGACCTACCTGCCGTATGGACCGTTCGCGACGTTCGAGGACTATGCCGTCTGGCTGAACGAGGTCGCCGCCGGCGCCGATCCGATGTTTCACACGATCGTGGATCTCGCGACCGGCGAGGCCGTCGGCCTCGCGAGCTACCTGCGCATCGATCCAGCGGCGGGATCGATCGAGGTCGGGCACATCAACTACTCGCCCAGGCTGCAGCGGAGGATCCCCGCGACCGAAGCGATGTACCTGATGATGAAGCGCGCGTTCGAGCTCGGCTACCGCCGCTACGAGTGGAAGTGCCACGCGCTCAACGCGCCGTCGCGGGTCGCGGCGCAGCGCTTCGGCTTCTCGTACGAAGGCATCTTCCGGCAGGCCCGCGTGGACAAGGGCCGCAACCGCGACACGGCGTGGTACGCGGCGATCGATCGGGAGTGGCCTGCGCTCGACGCCGCGTTCTGCCGCTGGCTCGATCCGGAGAACTTCGACGCGCAGGGACATCAGCTCACCTCGCTGGCCGCACTGACCTCGCCCATCCTCGTTGCGCGAGGGTAGGATGGTGGCATTCGCGTGTACCGATCGGCCACGAAGGCACGAAGACACGAAGGCTATGAGAAGTAACTTCGCGCCTTCGTGCCTTCGTGGCGCGATCGCGATGGCCGTCGCGTTGTCGGCGATGATTGTCGGCGGGGCGGCCCAGGACGGCCGGGCCGAAAGCCCCGCCCGACATGTGATTGGTGCAGGGGCGCCCTTTCAGAGCGCCCGACGAACGGACGCCGTTCCCACGTACGTGGTCGATCCGTCCTGGCCGAAGCCCCTGCCGAATCGCTGGCTCGTCGGCGCCGTCGCGGGCGTCGCCGTCGATGCGTACGATCACGTCTGGATTACTCATCGTCCGTCGACCCTGCAGCCGAACGAGACGCGGTCGATCTGGAAGGCGGCCCCCCCGGTGCTCGAGTTCGATCAGGACGGCGCGCTGGTGCAGGCCTGGGGCGGCCCTGGCGCCGGCTACGAGTGGCCGCAGCTCGAACACGGCATCTACGTCGACACGCAGGATCATGTCTGGCTCGGCGGCGGCGGCGAGAAGGACGCGCAGATCCTGAAATTCACCCGCGACGGGAAGTTCCTGCTGCAGATCGGCCATCAGGGCAAGGGCCGTGGCAGCAACGATACCGAGAATCTCGGCGGCGCCGCGAGCATGACGATCGATCCGGCGGCCGGCGAGCTCTACGTGGCCGACGGATACGTCAACCACCGCGTGATCGTGTTCGACACGACCACTGGCGCCTACAAGCGGCACTGGGGCGCGTACGGCAAGCGGCCGGACGACTCGTACTTCGAGAAGGCCGGCGAACGGCTGCCGGGACCGTTCAGCGGCGCCGTGCAGAACGAGAACAAGCCGAGCCAGTACGATCCGGACGGTCCGCCGCCGCCGCAGTTCCGCATCGTCCACGCG
>DATFXR010000571.1:0-2384 GCA_035315685.1 Vicinamibacterales bacterium
CTCTACGAACCGGGTTCGACGTTCAAGGTCGTCACCGCGTCGGCGGCGATCGAGGAGAAAGTGCTGTCGACCGAGGCGCTCATCGACACGAACCCGGGTCGGCTCCGCATCGGCTCACGCGTCATCACCGACGACGCCGGACGGAACAACGGCGTGTTGTCGTTCACGAACGTCATCGTCAAGTCGAGCAACATCGGCGCCGTGAAAATCGGCTTCAGAGTCGGGACCGAGCGGATGAGCCGATTCGTCGGCTTGTACGGCTTCGGGCGGCAGGTCTCCCCGGACTTCCCCGCGGAAAACCCGGGCATCGTGTGGCGACCCGAGAAATGGACCGACACGGCGCTCGCGTCGGTGTCGATGGGTTATCAGGTCGCGGTCACGCCGCTGCAGATGGTGGCGGCGGTGAGCTCCGTCGCGAACGGGGGCAGCTACGTCGAGCCGCGGGTCATCCGCGCCGTGTACCGCGACGGCCGGAGATTTCAGATCGAGCCGAAGGTGCTCCGACGCACCATCAGCGCGGACACCGCCGCCACGCTCACGGCGATCATGGAAAACGTCGTGACCGGCGGCACGGCAAAGCGCGCGCAGATTCCCGGCTATACGATCGCCGGCAAGACCGGCACTGCGCAGAAACTGATCAACGGCCGCTACTCCCACAGCGATCACAACGCCTCGTTCGTCGGATTCCTGCCGTCCCGTGCGCCGGAGCTTGCGATCGTCGTCGTCATCGATTCGGCAAAGGGCCGGAATGGCGATCACGGCGGCACGGTGGCCGCTCCCGTCTTCAGGAGCATCGCGGAATCTGCGCTGCACTACCTCGGAATCGCGCCGACGCTGAATCCTGCGCCGCCGGTGCTGGTCGCGGATCGCAACGCGCCCGTCGTGTCTCCGATCGCACACGAAACAGCGGCGCCGCCAGTGGTCAGCTTCGTCGCCCACGGGTCGGAGGGGACGGTGCCCGATCTGAGCGGCCTGAGCGCGCGCGAAGCGGTCCGGAAGCTCGTCACGATCGGCATGACCGCGCGGCTGTCGGGAAACGGCTTCGTCGTCACGCAGGATCCTCCTGCCGGGGCGCCGCTCGAGCGCGATGCCGTCTGCCGGCTGACGCTCGAGCGGTGGCCATCACGCCGGCCGGCGAGTGCGAGCCACCCATGACCTGGGCCGAGCTCCACGCAGCGCTGCGCGGCCGCGGGCTCATCGCGGCGGACGACGCGCTTCGCGCCGAGGCGGCCGCAGGCCGCGTCTCGGGCATCGCCTACGACTCACGGATGGTGAAAGCGGGCGACGTGTTCGTCGCGCTGAAAGGATTGCACGCCGACGGGACGGCGTTCGCGCGACAGGCGATCGATCGCGGCGCCGCGGTCGTGGTGGCGGAGCAGGCGGCGCCGCCGGACGTGGCGGTGCCGTGGGCGATTGTCGGTGACGCGCGGCTCGCGCTGGCGCTGCTGGCCGCCGCGTTCTATCGCGATCCGAGCCACGACATGCGTGTCGTCGGCATCACCGGCACCAACGGCAAGACGACGACGGCGTATCTCATCGCGGCGATCTTCGAGGCCGCCGGCGTCAAGTGCGGTGTGCTCGGGACGGTCGCCTACCGCATCGGCGACGAACTGCGCGAGGCCACGCGCACGACACCAGAAGCGCCGGACGTGCAGGCGCTGCTGCGCGAGATGGTCGATCGCGGCTGCGGCGCGTGCGCGATGGAAGTGTCGTCGCACGCGCTCGCGCTGCGTCGTGTCGACGAGATGATGTTTGCCGCCGCCGTGTTCACGAATCTCACGCGTGACCACCTCGATTTCCATGCCGACATGGACGAGTACTTCCGCGCCAAGCGGCGCCTGTTCGAGATGCTGCCGCGCAAGGCGCCGAGCGTGCTGAACACCGACGACCCGCGCGGTGCGTCGCTGCTCGACGCGGGCGGCCGCCCGATGACCTACGGCATCAACCGCCCCGCCGACGTCTCGCCGGGACGGCTGTCCTACTCGCTCGACGGCCTTCAGTTCGACGTGGCCACGCCGCGGGACACGCTGCACGTGCGGTCGAAGCTGATTGGCAAACCGAACGTCTACAACATCCTGGCCGCGGTCGCGACGGCGACCGCGCTCGAGATTCCGAGCGAGGCGATCGTGCACGGTCTGGACGCGCTCCAGGCGGTCCCCGGTCGTTTCCAGATGGTGTCTGGCCCGGGCGACGACGTCACCGTGGTCGTCGACTACGCACACACTGACGATGCGCTGCGCAATCTGCTCGAAACGGCGCGCCCGCTCGCGCACGGTCGTCTGATCACCGTGTTCGGCTGCGGCGGCGATCGCGATCGGACCAAACGTCCGCTGATGGGCGCCGTTGCGGGACGCCTGAGCGACGTCATCGTGATCACCTCCGAC
>DATFXR010000572.1:0-9460 GCA_035315685.1 Vicinamibacterales bacterium
AATTCCAAATTCTTAATTGTCGAGTTCACAGATCGAGCCCCTCCCGTATCCGCCGTCGCAGATCCCGCGGCGTGAACGGCTTCTGCAGCATGGTGACGCGTGTGCTGCGCTCGCTCAGCGACAGCGTTTCCTCGGTGTAGCCGGACATGATGATCACGCGCAGGTGAGGATAGCGGTCGACCAGGATCGCGGCGAGCTCGACGCCGCTCCTGCCAGGCATCATCGCGTCGGTCAGCAGCAGGTCGATCGCTCCACGATGTGCATCGGCAATCGCCAGTGCCTCTTCCGCCGACGCAGCGAGCAGCAGCCTGTAGCCGTCGTTGCGCAGCGCCGAGGCGACCAGGTTGCGCACCGCGGGTTCGTCTTCGGCAACCAGCAACGTCTCGTGTCCACGCGGCCGCTCGGCGCGCGCGTGCGTCTGCGGCGTTCCTGTCACCGGCGCTTCCTGACCGGCGGCGGGCGGAAACAGGAGACGGAACGTCGTTCCGCGGCCGAGCTCGCTGTCGACGAAGATGAAGCCGCCGATCTGCTTCATCGTCCCGTAGACCATCGACAGCCCGAGCCCCGTGCCCTGGCCGGCTTCCTTCGTCGTGAAAAACGGCTCGAACACTCGCGCCTGTGTCTCGCGCGACATGCCGTGCCCGGTGTCGGCAACGCGCAGCGCGATGTAGGTGCCGGGCACGATCGGCATGTGCGTGCGCGCGTATTCGTCGTCGACCGTCTCGATCGCGGTCGTCATCATCAGCTGCCCGCCCGCAGGCATCGCGTCGCGCGCGTTCACGGCGAGGTTGATGAGGGCTTGCTCGATCTGGCCCGGATCGCCGAGCACGTCGAGCTGCACGTCGGCGAGTGCGGCCTGCACTCGCACGTCCGGTCCCAACAGCCGCGACAGCAGGCGGCTGATCGCCGCGACCGTCCCGTTGAGATTGAACACGCGCGGCTGGAGGAGCTGCTTCCGGCTGAACGCGAGCAGCTGCCGCGTCACCGATCCGGCGCGCTCGGCGGCCTTGCGAATCTCCTCGACGTCGGCGCGCGCGACGTGGTCGGAGGGCAGCTCACCGAGCGCCAGCTCCGCGTAGCCCGCCATCGTCGTCAGCGCGTTGTTCAGATCGTGCGCGATGCCGCCCGCCAGCCGGCCGATCGCTTCCATCTTCTGCGCCTGCCGCAACTGATCCTCGAGCTGCCGCCGCTCGGTGACGTCCTGCACGGTGCCGATCATGCGAAGCGCGTTGCCTTTCGCATCGCGCAGCAGCGACCCGCATTCCTGCACCCAGCGCACCGTGCCGTCGGGCCGCACGATCCGGTGCTCGATGTCGAACGACCGGTCGCGTTCGATCGACGCGGCGCCGGCGGCGCGCACCGCGCCGCGATCGTCGGCATGTACCAGCTCGAAGAACGCCTCTGAGGTTCCCTCGAACTGTCCCGGCGGCACGCCGAAAATGCGGTGTGTTTCGGCCGACCAGCCGAGGCGGCCGCTGCCGTCGAGCTCCGCGACCCAGCTTCCGATGTGGCCGACCGCCTGAGCCTGCTCGAGAAACGCGCGATGCTGTTCGAGCGCTTCCGCTGTGCGCACCGTCGACCCGACGTCGCGGAAGCTCGCCACGCGCCCGACGATTCGGGATCCAACCTGGTGTGGAGCGACGTATCGCTCGATGATCCGTCCGTCCTTCAAGCGGAGCACGTCCAGGCGGCGGCTCGCTGGACCGGTCCAGAGATCCTGGGCCGCGACCGGGGCCGCGTCGTGATCGTCGAGTTCCTCGCTGATCCGCCGCAGCACGATTTCGAGACCGCCCGCGTCGACGTCCTCGCGTGTCAACCCGAACATGTCGAGGAACTGCCGATTACAGTGGATGACGTGGCGCGTCAAGTCGACGACCAGGATGGCGTCGTGGGTCGCGTCGAGAGTGGCCTCGAGCAGCGCAATCGTTTCTTCGGGCGTCGGACGATGCACGCGTGGAATCCACGCCAAGTATGCCATCAGGCGGAACGCCCGTCAGGCCCCATGGCTCGCCGGCAACAGCGATTCTCGCAGGTGCCAGGCGGTCGGGCGGGAACGGCACGAACCCGTTCAACCGCTCCGCGCCGTTGCAGTCCGCCACGCGTCGACCAGCCGCAGATAGTTGGATGCAATCGCTGCGGCCGCCTGCTTCGCCGTTGCTCCGCCAGTGAGGTAGCCGGTCGCCGGTTCCCACAACACGGAGCGGCCGATCGCAAAACCGACCGCGCTCTTCGTCAACGCGGCCGTGGCGAACCAGCGATCGATCGTCCGGGTGTCCGCCCCCTTGCCCAGAATGATCTGGCGTCCCTCGGGCCGCGCCGCGATCGCGTCGTCGATGATTCGTGCGCCGTCGCGCGAGACGGTGCCTTCGATCTTCCAGAACTCGGGGACGAGGCTGCGGCTGTACGCCGCCGCGATGAACGCCGCGAGCATGCGCGGCCGCCCCTCGGCTTCGAACTCGTCTTCAGGTTCATGCCGCCGCGCGACGAGAATCTCGAGCACCAGCGGCGTGCTGGCGCGGCGGCACCACGCCTGCAGTGCCTTCAGCTTCTCGAACTGCGCTTCACGGATCGCCTCCGGATCGTCGGGCCGGTGTCGCACGAGCACTTTCGCGAACTCGCCGGTGATCGCCCGTTCGAACGGGTTGGTAGACCAGGCGAGCGGAAACGCGCCGGCGCGTTCGACCGGTGTGCCGACCGTGACGCCGGCCTTCAGTGCATCCGTCACGACGGACGCGGCGTACTGCTCATCGATCAGCAGCGCGCCATGTGCCCGCACGTCTGCAGATTGCTCGCGCGCCCGGATGAACGCGTCGAACGCGATGCGCTTGACGTCGGCGATGCGCTCGCGGGCAATCGACCGCGCGTCGCACCATTCTTCCCACTGCCACCGGTGATCGGCGGCGAGCATGTAGACACAGTGAGGGTGAAGCATCAGCGTTCAGAGACCGAGCCGCCGCAGGTAGTCGCGATTGCGTGCGGCGCTGGCCGCTGGCGATCCGAGGCCTGGGAGCACATCTTGCTCGACGATAATCCAGCCGCAGAAGTTCTGCCGCCGCAGCGCGTCGCGGACGTCCGCGAAGGGTACTATCCCGTGTCCCAGCTCGCAGAAGATGCCGTGACGCACTGCGGTGTGATAGTCCCACGCCTCCCGACGCGCGCGCTCGGCGACGTCACGCGCGCAATCCTTGAAATGCACGTGCTGGATCCGCGCGGCGTGCTTCCCGATCTCAACGCGCGGATCGCCTCCCGCGAACGCGAGGTGCCCGGTGTCGAGGCACAACCCGAGCAGCGACGGATCCGTGCGCGCCATCAGCGCGTCGATCTCGTGCGGCGTCTCGACATAGCCGCCGCAGTGGTGATGGAACACCGTTCGGAGACGCGTCGCGTCGCGAACCGCCGACGCGATCGCCGACGCTCGGGCGGCAAAGCCGTCCCACTCGTGCGGGCTCAGGCCATCGTCTTCGCTGATGCGCCCCGCACGCGCCGTCCGCCGGGGAACCGTCGCGTTGTCGTCGGACAAGACGACGAACGCGGCGTCGAATCCTGCCTCGACAAGAAGCCGCGCCGTGCGGACGGCACGTACCCTGCCTTCCGTCAGCGCCTCGGCGCGCGCGAGTGCCACGGGGACGAATGCACCGGCGAGGACGAGCCCTCGGCTCCCGACGGCGTCGGCCAGTGTGCGCGGATCCGTCGGCAGAAAGCCCCAGTCGCCGAGCTCGGTACCGACGTAGCCGGCAGCGGCCATCTCATCCAGCACCTGCGCCGCCGGCACGCTGGTCGCCGGCAGATCGAACTCGAGCACACCCCACGAGCAGGGCGCGTTGCCGACGCGGATCACAGGAAGTCGCGTTCCCGGAGGCGCGCGGCCTCGAACGCGGCGCGCGCCTGCCGCACGTCGTCCATCGTGGACACTGCCGCGACCGGAACGTCCCACCAGGATTCGTAGCCGCCGACCTTCGCGTCGCGATCGATCGGCACGACGATCACTGACGGCCCCGGCTCCTTCTTCGCGGCAGCGAGCGCCGACCGCAGCGCCTCGAGCGTGTCCACGCAGCACGCGTGTGCACCGAGCGAGGCGGCGTTCGACGCGAAATCGATCGACAGCACGTCGCCGTCGAGCTCGCCGGTGAGATGATTGCGAGATCGGTAGCGCGTACCGAAGCCAGCGCAGCCCACTGATGCCGACAGCCCGCCGATACTCGCGAAACCCTGGTTGTCGAAGACGACGATCGTGATGGCGACACGCTCCTGGACGGCCGTCGCGATCTCCTGCGCCATCATCAGGTACGAGCCGTCACCGACGAGCACGTATACGCCCCGTTCAGGCGCGGCCATCTTCACCCCAAGCCCGCCGGCGATTTCGTATCCCATGCACGAGTAGCCATACTCGAGGTGATACGCCTTCGGATCGCGCGCCCGCCAGAGCTTGTGCAGATCGCCCGGCAGACTGCCCGCCGCGCAGACGATCGTGTCGTTCGGGGTCAGGACGCTCTGTAACACGCCGATGACTTCCGCCTGCGTCAGGGCAGGAGGGGCAGGAGGGGCAGCAGGGGCAGGACGGGCGGGAAGGCCTGGACGGGCGGGAAGGGCAGGACGGGCGGGAGCACAGACGCGCTCTACCTCCGCACGCCACTCCGCCGTCAGGTGCCCGATCGTTTCGGTGTAGTCGGTGCCGACGTGATATCCCGCGACCAGCTCGCCGAGCTCCTCGAGCACCACACGGGCGTCACCGATCAGCGGCATCGCCGCGTGTTTGTGCGCGTCGATCTCCGCAACATTGATCGCGACGAAGCGCACGTGCTCATGCTGAAATGCCGTCTTCGAAGCGGTCGTGAAGTCGCTGAGCCGCGACCCGACGACGATGACCAGGTCCGCGTCACGAGCGAGCACGTTCGCCGCACGCGTTCCGGTGGCGCCGACGCCGCCGACGACGAGTGGATGTGGCTCGGGCAGCGCCCCCTTGCCGGCCTGTGTTTCACCGACCGGAATGCCGGTCCCATCGACGAACGCGCGAAGGGCTGGAGTGGCCTCGCTGTAGATCGCGCCGCCGCCCGCGATGATCATCGGCCTGCGGCTCGCGCGGACGAGCGCCGCCGCTTCCTGCAGGCGATCGCGATCGGCGCGCGCGCGTGGCACTGTCCAGACGCGCGGCTCGAACAGCGCCGCCGGATAGTCGTACGCCTCGGCCTGCACGTCCTGCGGCAGCGCGAGCGTCACGGTGCCGGTTTCCGAGGGCGACGTCAGCACGCGCATGGCTTCCGGCAACGAGGTGACGATCTGTTCCGGCCGCTCGATGCGATCCCAGTAGCGCGAGACCGGCTTGAAGCAGTCGTTCACCGACACGTCCTGGCTGCTGCTCGACTCGAGCTGCTGCAGTACCGGCGCCGGCCGCCGGCCGGCGAAGATGTCGCCGGGAAGGAGCAGCACCGGCACGCGATTGATGGTCGCCGCCGCGGCTCCGGTGATCATGTTCGTTGCGCCCGGCCCGATCGACGACGTGCAGGCGAGTGTGCGCAGGCGGTTGTGTGTCTTCGCGTACGCGGCCGCCGTGTGCACCATCGCCTGCTCGTTGCGCGGCAGGTAGTACGGCATCTCGTCGCGGTGTTCCTGCAGCGCCTGCCCGATACCGGCGACGTTGCCGTGGCCGAAGATGCCGAACATGCCGCCGAACAGCGGCTGCTCGCGTCCGTCGCGCGACGTGCGCTGCTTCGTCAGGAAGCGCACGAGCGCCTGCGCCATGGTCAGGCGCACGAGGCGCGGCGTCATAGTGCGCCCTCCCCACGTTCTTCGAGAAACGCCGCCACCTCGCCGAGGGTCGGCATGAAGTTGGCGCAGCCATGGCGCGTGACGATGATGGCGCCGCATGCGTTGCCGAGGCGCACCGCACGCTCGAGCGGCCAGTCCTGCAGGTAGCCGTAGAGGAAACCGCTCGCGAACGCGTCGCCGGCGCCGAGCACGTTCAGCACATCCACCGGAAACGGCGCGACGTCGGATGGCGGAGCGCCCGGCCGGAAGAGCGTCGCACCGCGTCCGCCGCGCTTGACGACGAGCGCGCGGATTCCGGTCGCAAGCAGCGTGGTGACGCCCTCGCAGGCGTCGGCGACGCCGGTTGCAGCGGCGATCTCTTCTTCCGTTCCAATCGCGAGCGTCGCGGACTGGAGCAGGACCTGCACCTCGCGGCCGAATGCCGCCGCGCTCTCCCATTGATCGCCGCGATAGTCGATGTCGACGACGACCGGTACGGCGGCTGCGCGGGCGGCGGCAGCCGCGGCCCGTGTTGCCGACCGTCCCGGCTCGTGGCTCAACCCGGTGCCGGTCACGAACACGACCCGGCTGCTCGCGATCGGCGTGCGCGCGACATCGTCGACCGTGAGCGCGCGATCCGCGCAGTTGTCGCGATAGAACGTGAGCGGAAAGCGATCGGGCGGCTGAATCGTCAGCACGACGGCGCTCGAACGCCTCCCCGGCTTCCGCGGAATGTAGCGCGTCTCGACACCTTCACGATCCAGTGACGCGACGATGAAGTCGCCCACCTGGTCGTCGCCGACCGCCGTGAGCAATGCTGACTTGAGCCCGAGCCGCCGCGTGCCGACGCTCACGTTGGTGGGGCATCCGCCCAGGTAGGCGTCGAAACTGCGGACGTCGGCCATCGCGCAGCCGATCTGGTGTGCGTACAGGTCGAGGCTGCTGCGGCCGACTGCCATCACGTCGCAGGGCTGTGGCTCGCCCGACGTCATCTGGCCACCACCGTCGTCTCGCGCGCTGCGCAGCCGCACGACTCGCGCACGCGGAGCGCGTTTTTCAGCGTCACCCTGCGAAGACGTGCGCGCGGATGCGCAATCCGCTCGACGACCAGCTGCGCGGCGGCCGCGCCGAGCTCGCGCTTCGGCAGATCGATGGTCGTCAGGCGCGGCGAGAAGGCGTCGAGCCACGGATGATCGTCGCAGGTCACCACCGCGACGTCGTCCGGGCAGCGCATCCGGTACTGTCGCAGTGCCTCCATGAAGCCAACGGTCATCAGGTAGTTCGCGATGAACACGGCGTCGGGCCGGCGCTTCAACAGCTCGAGCCCGGCACGATACCCGGACTCCACGCGGAAATCGCCGTCGACGACGAGCGCCGGTTCGAAGCGACGCTTCGCGGCCCGAAGCGCGGCGCGGTAACCATCGAGGCGGCGGCGGCTGGTGCTCGCGCCGGGCAGTCCGCCGATGAAGGCGATTCGTCGATACCCGAGGCGGTGCAGGTGCATCACGCCTTCGAGCGCGGCGCCCTTGTCGTCCATTTCGACGACGTCGGCTGGCAGGCCGGGGACGGTGCGCGCGAGCAGCACAATCGGCACGCTCGCGGCGACGAATGCGCGCTGCAGGTCGGATGACAGACGGCCGGGCGCCTTGGTGAGGATCACACCGTCGACCCGCTTCGAGAGGAACAGGCGCAGATAGAGTTCTTCCTTCCGGGTGTCGTTGTCGCTGCTGGCGATGAGCAGCGTGTACCCGGCGGCGTAGGCGGTGTCTTCGGCGCCGCGGACGACCTCGGGAAAGAACGGGTTCGCGATGTCGGGCACGATCATGCCGAGCGTCCGCGACTGCTGCGTCGCCAGGCCGCGGGCCAGGTGGTTCGGCTGATAGCCGAGCGCCTTGATCGCGGATTCGACGCGCGCCTTCAAGTGCGGGCTGACGTAGGCGGTGCCGTTGACGACCGCGGAGACCGTCGCGACCGACACCTCGGCCGTGCGGGCGACATCGTAGATGTTGGCCATCGGCGTTTACAGCAGCGTCACCTCGGCGTGACATTCCGGCAAAGCGCTTCGGCAGCTTGACTCGTGGACGAATATACCGTAAAACCTGGCTCTCGGATCTCCGACGCCGGCGGCTGGCGAAGCGCTTAGCTCGCGGCTGCCACTGCGCCGGCGGCGACGCCCCGGGTGGCTGATGTCTTCCACAGAGCTGCTCTATCGATCGCGAACCTGCTCTCAGGGTCGAACAGTCACGGCGATTGACTTGAGCCCGACGGCGCTCGGATGGAAGTACATCCATTTCGCGGTGCGCCAGCTCGGGCTGGGTGGCGAATGGCGCGGCCTGTCGCGGCACGAAGAGCGCTGCCTCGTGCTGCTGCGCGGCGCGTTCGATATCGAATGGCCCGGCGGCGGCGGGCACGTCGGACCGCGTGAGGACGTGTTTGCCGGCTATCCGCACGCGGTCTACCTGCCGGCCGGCCTCCGGTTCCGCCTCACGGCCGATGGGGCCTGCGAGGTCGCCGACTGCCGGGCGGCGGTGTCGGCGCCGCCGCAGCGGTTCGGCCTGCAGCCGCGCATCATCCACGCCGACGAGTGCGGCGACGAAATCCGCGGTGGCGGCAATGCGACCCGGCAGATCGTCGACATCATGCCGCCGATCTTTCCCGCCGATCGGTTGCTCGTGTGTGAAGTCTTCACGCCGAGCGGCAACTGGTCGAGCTACCCGCCGCACAAACACGACGTCGACAATCCGCCGCGCGAGGCCGACCTCGAAGAAATTTATTACTTTCGTTACCAGGATCCGAACGGATACGGCTTCCACCGCGTCTATACCGACCAGCGCGACGATACTGTGCGGGTGACCCACGGCGATGTCGTGGCCGTGCGCGACGGCTATCATCCGTTCGTTACAGCCTACGGCTACGATGCCTACTACCTGAACGTGCTCGCCGGCAACCGCCGGTCGATGGCGGCGACCGACGATCCGCGCTACGCCCATTTCCGCAGCGAGTGGCCGGCGCCCGATCCGCGCCTGCCGCTCGTGAGAAGATGACGCCCGAACCGACTCGTCAACTCTGGAGGACTTGCATGAAACGGACGCTGCACGGCCTGATCGCGACGATCGCCGTGTCAATCCTGTTTGTCCCTGCCGCGCGGGCGCAGGTCGATCGCGCGACGCTCAGCGGCGTCGTCAAGGATACCGGCGGCGGCGTCGTGCCGGGCGCCACGGTCCTGGTCACCAATCTCGCGACCAACCTCGAGTCGCAGCAGGTCACGACCGAGGCCGGGTCGTACCAGATCGTCAACCTGATTCCCGGCCGCTACCGGATCGACGTCGAGCTGACCGGGTTCAAGAAGAGCTCGCAGGTCGTGACGCTCGAAGTCGGTCAGCGCGCGCGCGTGGACGTCGAGCTCGCCGTCGGCGAGCTCAGCGAGACGGTCACCGTGAGCGAGTCGCCCCAGCTGCTGAACGCGAACGACGCGACGCTAGGCGCCGTGATTCCGCAGATGCAGGTGTCGAATCTGCCGTTGTCGATACGCAACTGGGACGACCTGCTCGCGCTCGTGCCGGGCGTCCAGGGCGATCGCTACACCGAGCAAGGCGGTGGCACCTCCTTCGGTCGCACCGGCGGGATCAACGTGCACGGCGCCCGCGCGCTGCAGAACAACTTCCTGCTCGACGGCGTGGACAACAACAGCATCTCGGAGAACGTCCAGGAGCTC
>DATFXR010000573.1:0-3388 GCA_035315685.1 Vicinamibacterales bacterium
CGGCGGCAGCTCGCTGAACGCGGCATACATCGAACAGAAGCTGGTATCGCCGCCACGCGGCGGGACTTCGAGCGCGTACAGCGCGCTGGCCTTTGGCGGATCGGGCAGGTACGACATGTCCGTGTGCCAGACGGCTTCGCCGGATCCGAGGCTGCCAATCGCGACGCCGTCTTGCACGACGTTCGACACCACGTAGATCTCTGGATGCCCCTCGACGAAGCGCCGTCCGGTCTCCTGCACGGGCGCATGGTCGAGATCGCCGAAGCGCCGGCTGAACGCGACCAGGTCGTCATCGGTGAGCGAAAGATCCCGGAAGAGCAGCACTTGATGATCGAGCCACGCGCAGTAGATCGCCGCGAACGTCGTTCCATCGAGCGCCGTCGGATCGACACCGCTGACCTCCGCGCCGAGCGCGGCGCCGGTTGGGATCACGCTCATCGTCTGGTCTGACCTCCTGCCGATCGCGTCGCTCACCTGCGCGCCTTTACGTCAGCAGATCGTACTTGATCCACCTTCATCGTGGGATCGATCCGCAGCGACCCAATCGCGCCGATCAGCAGCAGCGCTGCTGAGAGGAGCAGCGGCAACTCATACCGCCCGGTTTGCTGGATCAGTACGCCGAACACGACCGGCGAAATCATACCGGCAACGCCGAATCCGGTGTTCATCATCCCGCCGGCTGTGCCGGCATGCGCACCGGCGATGTCGAGCGGCAGCGTCCACAGCACCGCGTTGGTCAGTTCGAGGCAGAAGAAGGCCGCCGTCAGGAAATACACCGCGGCCGTCGCGCTGCCGGTGACGATCGCGGGTACGATCCACGCGAACGCTCCGCCGAGTCCGCCGACGAGCAGCGCTCGCCGCGCCAGCCGAAGGTCTCCGGTCCGGGTGAGGATGGCGTCAGACATGACGCCTCCGAGCGTGTCGCCCGCCACGCCGGCGAGCAGCGGCAGCGCCGTCATGATCGCCATGCGATCGAGCGCGAAGCCGCGTGCATCCGACAAGTACGACGGCAGCCACGTCAGGAAGACCCACAGCGACCATCCGTAACAGAAATCGACGAGCGTCACGAGCCACATGCGACGGACGATCTCCCGCCACGGCGTCGGCCGTGGTTGGTCGCGCGACGGTTCGCCGCCGGCGCGGATGTCCGCGAGCTCCTCGTCGCTGACCCATGGATGCGTCTCGGGCGCGTCGCGAAAGGTCGCCGTCCAGAGGACGGTCCAGGCGAGGCTTGCCGCACCGAGGAAGGCGAACGACGCCCGCCAGCCGTATCGTGTGGTGATGGCGAGTACGACGGGAGGCGTCACGGCGCCGCCGAGCCGCGCGAAGCTGTGCGTGATACCCTGCGCGAAGCCGCGTTCGCGGGCCGGGAGCCACCAGGTGAATGCCCGCGTCGCTGCTGGAAACGCGCCGCCTTCTCCAATGCCGACGAGCACGCGAAACACCACGAACGACGCGACGCCCCACGACGCACCGGTCAACATCGTGCCGGCCGCCCACAGCGCGCTCAGGACGATCAGGACCAGGCGCGGCCCGAACCGATCCGCAGCCCAGCCGCCGGCGATCTGCATCACCGCGTACGGGTACGCGAACGCCGAGAAGATGAATCCGAGCTCCAGCGGCGAGAGCGCCAGTTCGCGCCGAATCGCCGGACCGGCCACCGAAATGTTGACCCGATCGACGTAGGCAACGAAGTACATCAGGCACAACACCAGCAGGATGAGGTGCCTGACGGTGAATCGGCGTCGGGCTGCAATCGCCATCGGCAAAACTGTTCTAAGATGCCAGTAATATGGGCGCCCGGCCTCCACGGTCCGATCGCGACACCGCCGCGCGCGACGCCAAGAGTCGTGACGCCGGCGGCGCCAAGCGCGAGGTGCAGCGGCCTCCCGCGAAGATTCGGCCGGTGAAGAAACGGATCGGCGAAGGCCACGGCAACCTCCGCCGCCGAGAATCGTGGTTTCGGAAGCGGACGACCGGTTCCGAATAGAGGCTATTTCAGCGGCCCCGCCAGCTTGAACAAGCTGCGGCCGTACGACGCGGCGTACAGCGTCGACGTCGGCTCGTGATACACGAGGTCGACCACCATCACATGCGGCAGGTTGCGCATCAGGTCCTGCCACGTCTCGCCTGCGTCGGTTGACACGTGCACGCCGGCATCGCTGCACACGTAAATCGTGCCCGCCTCGTCTTCGGGAATTGCGATCGCATGGTGCGGCACGTCGGGCAGCTGCTGGCGATCGACATCGGTCCACGTCATGCCGCCATTGTCGGATCGGAAGACGTGGCCGTGGCCGAAGTTACCGATGGTCACGAAGACCCGGTTCGCCTGGTTCGGCGCCGTGGCAATTCGCGTGATGATGTGGCCGGGCAGCGAGCCGGCCATGTTGGCGCTCCACGTCGCGCCGCCGTCGAGGCTACGGAAGAAGCCGCCGTTCTCGGTGCCGACGTACACGCGCCGACTGTCGGCGTGCGCGACCTCGATCGCCGAGATCGACGAGCCATCAAGTGTGGACGACACCGGATGCCATGTGGTCCCGTCGTCGCGGCTGCGCCACACCCGGCTCGACCCGGTGAAGACCACGTCGGGATTGCTCGGATCGGCGGCGATGAACGCCATCCACGTCGCGTCGCGTTCCTCTTTCGTCGCCGGCGGCGACACGTCGGTGTAGCGACCGTTGCGGAAGCGGTAGATGTTGAGGTTGTAGTAGGACGCAAACAGGCGTGACGCGTTGCGCCGATCGAACACGATCCAGCCGCCGTCGCCGCCGAGGATCTCGAGGTGGTCGTCAGGACGGCCGCTGGTCGTGATCAGCGTGCCGTTGTCCTGCGCTCCGCCGCCGAACGCGCGCGGGTCGCTCTGCGCGACGTCGATGTCGTAGTACATCGTCACGGCGAGGCCGCTGCTACGATTCTTCCACGTCACGCCGCCGTCGTCGCTGATGTCGAGGCCGCCGTCGTTCGGATCGTAGACGCGGCCGGGGCTCCCGGCCGGCATCAACAGCCCGTGGTGATCGGCATGTGCGTAGCGCTGCGTTCCGCGCCGCGCGTTCCATTTCGTCACCCGTGCCCAGGTGCGGCCGCCGTTCGTCGAGAGGTGGAGGTCGACGCCGCCGCAGATCACGTGGTTCGGATTCTCCGGGTGCACCGCGATGGTGTTCCCATAGGACATCTGCCCTTCGGTCCTGAAGTGACGCCGCGTCACGTTGGTCCAGCGCGCGCCGCCGTTGGTGCTGCGGAAGACGCCGAGCATCGCATCGGCGCTGTCGCTGTGCGCGTCGGCGCAGATCGCGTAGAGCACGTCCGGCTTGGACGGGCTGATCGCCAGGCTGGTGCGGCCCATTCGCGCAGGCGGCGGCAGGCCGTTGCGAAGGTGCGTCCATTTTTC
>DATFXR010000574.1:0-2744 GCA_035315685.1 Vicinamibacterales bacterium
TCCGCGATCGTCAAGCTGGTGTTCGTCGAGCCCGAGACGACGGCGCTCGAACAGTTCCTCGCGACGTGGCCGATTCGGGCGTCGAGCGCCGTTGCGGCGATCGAGACCATGCGCGCCGCGCGCCTCGTCGGCGATCCTGACATCACAAGACACGCCAGCAGAGTACTGGCGGCCATCCACCTCCTCGAGCTCGACGCGAGCCTTGTCGCCGCCGCGTCAGAGGTCGAACCGCGCCCGCTCCGTTCGCTCGACGCGATTCATCTTGCGTCCGCGCTGTCGTTGCGAGACGCAGTCGCCGGGATGGTCGTCTATGACAAGCGCCTGGCCGACGCCGCCCGCAAGGCCGGTCTGACCGTCTGGGCACCGGCGTGAACGCGACGCGCAGGTGATAGCATTGCCGCGCATGCGGCACATCGCGCACGCCGCCCTCGTGTGCATATGCATCTCGACGTCGGCCTTTCCTCAGTCCTTCCCTGACGGTACCCTGACTCCGCCGCACTCGCCACGCAACGCGAACTACACCATCACCGCGCGGCTCGATCCGGCCACCCGCACGATTACCGGTTCGGAAGTGATCACGTGGCGCAACATCACCCAGAGTGCGGCGGCGTCCTTGCAGTTCCATCTCTACTGGAATGCGTGGAAGAACACACGGTCCACCTTCATGCGCGAGCAGGCGCTCGGCGGTTTCGGGAACGCCGGCGTGCGGCGCGACGACGAATGGGCGCGGATGGACGTCAGCAGTGTCGCCGTCGGCGGCATCGATCGCACCGCCTCGCGCCGGTTCGTCACGCCCGACGATGAGAACGCCAACGACGAGACGGTGATGGAAGTGCCGCTTGCGACTCCGATTGCGCCTGGCGCGACGGCGACGATCACTGTCGCCTGGACCGCGCGCGTGCCACGGACGTTCGCGCGCACGGGCGCAGTCGGGAATTTCTTCTTCATTGCGCAGTGGTTTCCCAAACTTGGCGTGCTGCAGAACGACGGATGGAATTGCCACCAGTTTCATGCCGGCACGGAGTTCTTCTCGGATTACGGGGTGTACGACGTTGCGCTGACCGTGCCGTCAGGCTGGCCCGTCGGAGCGTCTGGCGTGGAGCGCGAGCAACGTGACGAAGGGACTCACACGGTTCACCGCTTCTACCAGGAGGACGTCCACGATTTCGCCTGGACGACGAGCCCTGATTACGTCGTCCGCACGGCGCGCTTCGAGCAGCCGACGCTGCCGCCGGTCGAGATGCGGCTACTGTTGCAGCCAGAGCACGAACAACAGGCCGAGCGCCACTTCGACGCGACGCGGACGACGCTGAAGTACTACGGCGAATGGTTCGGACCCTATCCGTACGGGCACATCACGATCGTCGATCCGGCGTTTCAGAGCGGGGCTGGCGGGATGGAATACCCCACGCTCTTCACTGCCGGCACGCGCTGGCTGGCGCCGGCGCGCGTGACGACGCCGGAAGGCGTGACGGTGCACGAGGCCGGCCACCAGTTCTGGTACGGTATCGTCGGCAACAACGAGTTCGAAGACGCGTGGATGGACGAGGGCTTCAACACTTTCTCGACGGCGCGTGCAATCGCGCAGGTGTACGAGCCGAACTTCCTCGCGCTGCGGTATTTCGGCGGCTTCGTGCCGTGGGTGGTCCGCGACATCGCGCTCAGCCGTGAGACCGAAGGCAATCGGCTGACCGGATACCGCCACGATGCTGAAAGCGACACGCCATCGACGCCGTCGTTTCGCTATTTCCCCTCCACCGGCGGCAGCATCACCTACAACAAGACTGCGCTGTGGCTGAACACGCTGGAACGCTGGCGCGGATGGCCCATCCTGCAGCGCATCATGGCGGCGCATTTCTCGCGGTGGCAGTTCAAGCATCCGAAGCCGGAGGATTTCTTCAGAACGGCCAGTGAAGTGGCGGGACAGGATCTCACGCCGTTCTTCGACGAGGTGTACCGCAGCTCCAACGCGTTCGACTACGGCATCGCCGATTTGAAGAGCGTTCGCGACGGCGACGTCTATCACACGACCGTCGTCGTTCGACGCTACGGCGAGGCGCGGTGGCCGGACTTCATCAGGGTGCGGATCGATTTCAAGGACCATCAGGTAACCGAGCTGCAGCGCTGGGACGATGCCGATCGATGGAAGGCATACGCGTACGATGGCCCCGCGCCGGCGATCTCTGCGCAAGTGGATCCAAATCGTGTGCTGCTGCTCGACGTGAACTACACCAACAACTCGAAGACGCTGGCGCCGCAAGGCGGCGCGGCGGCGAGCAAGTGGGCAACCCGGTGGATCGTGTGGTTGCAGGATTGCCTGCTCTCGTGGGCGGCGCTGGCATGAGTGAAGCGGACAATCGCAAGACCGCGGCGGCACCGACGCCGTCTGCCGGTGCGTTCGGCGCTGCGGTCGAGGGGATGCGCCGCGTGAACCGGGCGCCGGCGGTCCTGCTCGGTGTATTTGCACTGACCCTCATCGTGGCCGTGCCGCTGGCGGTCGCGATGCGCGGGATGCTCGCGCAGCACCTGGGCGACAGCCTGATCGCCGATTCGGCCGCCGCTGGCGTCAACTACGACTGGATGCAGGAGTTCGCCGATCAGGCCACCGGTCTCGGCGTCACGTTCAAGCCGACGATCATCGGCTTCGCTGCGGTGCTCGACAATCTGAGCGCGTTCCTCGACAACACCACGCGGCCCGTCGTCATCGTCGGCGCGGCATCGGTCTACATCCTCGGCTGGCTGTT
>DATFXR010000575.1:0-4114 GCA_035315685.1 Vicinamibacterales bacterium
GTTTGCCGGTCGCCGATGATCAGCTCGCGCTGTCCGCGGCCGATCGGCACCATCGCATCGATCGCCTTGAGGCCGGTCTGGAGCGGTTCCTTCACCGACTGTCGATCGACGACGCCCGGCGCGAGGCGCTCGATCGGCGCGAACTGCTTGGTCGCAATCGGCCCTTTGCCATCAATCGGCTGGCCGAGCGCGTTGACGACGCGGCCGAGCAACTCGTCGCCGACCGGCACCGAGATGATCCGCCCGGTCCGCTTGACTGCGTCACCTTCCTTGATCTCCCGGAACTCGCCGAGCAGTACCGCGCCGACGCTGTCCTCTTCGAGGTTCAACGCGATCCCGAACACACCGTGGGGGAATTCGAGCATCTCGCCCGCCATCGCGTTGTCGACGCCGTGCACGCGCGCGATCCCGTCGCCGATCGAGATGATGCTGCCGACTTCGGCGACATCGACGTCGACCGCGAAGCTCCCAATCTGGTCGCGGATGATCTTGGAAATTTCGTCGGCTTTGATGTCCATGTTCTTCCTTCGCTGTCGGGGGCCGGGGAGCTGGAGCTGGAGACTGGGGGCTTGGGACTAGCTACGTTGAGGAACCTGATTCTCCCCGTTACAAGCTAGCTTCTAGCCCCAGCCCCCAGCCAGAGTGTCCAATCCGCAGCCCCCGGTGCCCGGTCCCCAGCGCCCAGCCGCTACACGTTCTCGAGTCGCTCTTTCATCCGTTCGAGCTGCCGCACCACGCTCGCGTCGTAGACGGTGCTGCCAACGCGCGCCACCAGGCCGCCGATGATCGCTGGATCAGTTTTCGTCTCGATGTCCACGGTGCGACCGGTCGCCTTCGCGAGGCCGCTCTGAATCTGCCGCACGCGCGCCGCATCGATCGGCGCCGCCGTCGTCACCTGCGCGCGCACGACCTGGCGATAGTCCATCAGCCGGTCGCGATACGCCGCGACCAGATCGGGCAGCAGCACGAGACGGTCGCGTTCCGCGAGCAGCAGCATCAGCTTCGCCACAATCGGCGATACTTTCGCGCGCGCGAGCAGATCGGCGACGGCGGCGCGCTTGCGCGGCGCCGGAACCGCCGGATTCAACAGCACCTTCGCGAGCGCAGGATGGTGATCGAAGAGCGCGGCGAACCCGGCGAGATCGACATCGACCTGCTCGAGGTTCGCGTTCTCCTTGATGGCGACGTCGAGGAGCGCGCGGGCGTATCGTGAAGCGGCAGTCTTGTTGGTCACACGTGCGGCCTACCGGTTGCAGCTTGTAGGATTATTTCACAAGCGCCCTGATTTTATATCACGGGCGCAGGTCGATTTGAACGGAAGGTAGTGCCGGCTCGACGGTGCCAATCCGTGCAGCCACCACACCCGCTGCCGTCAGGACGGCGTCGAGCTCCGCCGCCGTGTGTGGATCGACAGCAACCAGCAGTCCGCCAGAGGTTTGCGGGTCGAACAGGAGAGCCCGAAGGGACCGATCGATGTCGCCGCGGACCCGGACACCGACCTGAAAGTGCTCCTCGTTCGACGCCATCCCGCCGGAACGGTTCGCGGTCGCGATCTCGAGAACACCGTCGAACAGCGGCACGCGTGCCGCGTCGATCGCAATCGTCACCTGGCTCGCACGCGCCATTTCCGTGGCGTGGCCGAGGAGGCCGAAGCCGGTGACATCGGTGCACGCGTGGACCGTTCCCGCGGGCATCGCGGTCAGGGCCGCGGCCGCGGCGCGATTCAACGTGCGCATCGACGTGATTGCGGGTTCAGCCTGCTGGGCCGTCATCCGCTCGAACTTGATCGCGGTACCGACAACGCCGGTGCCGATCGGCTTGGTGAGCAGCAGCACGTCTCCAGGCCGTGCACCCGCGTTCGTGAGCACACGCGCGGGATCAATCGCGCCGGTTACGGCGTAGCCGAACTTGATCTCGCGGTCCTGCACGGTGTGACCGCCGAGCAGCACGACACCCGCTTCGCGCAACTTGTCGAACCCGCCCTTGAAGATCTGACGAATCGTGTCGGCATCGAGATCATCCTTCGGGAATCCGCCGATTGCGAGTGCTGTCAGCGGACGGCCGCCCATCGCGTAGACATCGCTCACTGCGTTCGCCGCAGCGATCTCGCCGTAAATGTACGGGTCGTCGACGATCGGCGTGAAGAAGTCGACCGTCTGCACGAGCGCCGGTCCGCCCTCCCACCTGTACACACCCGCGTCGTCCGCGGTTCTGAAATCGACCAGAACGCGTGCGTCGGTCGTCGCGGGAATGTCACTCAGCACCTGAGCGAGCTCGCCTGCGGCGAGTTTGCTCGCTCAACCGGCGCAGGCGACCATCTGCGTCAGTCGCTTTGCCACGCTTCTCCTTTCGCGCGTCGGGGCTGGGGACTTGGGGCTAGCCGACGAGACTCCAGACAGCCAGCCCCGAGCCCCTAGCCCCTAGCCCCTAGCCCCGTCAGTAAGCTGATCGTAGATGCGAATCAGCTCGTCTTCCGAATTGAATTCGATCTCAATCCGCCCGCGAGTGCCGTTGCGGACAATGCGGACACCGGTGCCAAAGAGCAGCTTGAGCCGATCTTCGGCGGCGCGCGTATGGACATCGACCGGCTTCCGCGTCGCTTGCCCGCGGGCGGGTGCGCCGCTCTCGACGATCTTCTTCACTAGCGACTCGGTCTCTCGAACCGAGAGCGCGCGGTTGACGACGTCGTGCGCGACGCGGCGTTGGGTGCTCTCGTCGGGAAGCGACAGGAGAGCGCGCGCGTGCCCCATGGAGAGGCGTCCGCTCGCCACTTCCGCGCGCACCTCGTCCGGCAGCTTCAGGAGGCGAACCACGTTCGCGACCGACGCGCGATCTTTCCCGACCGCGGTTGCGATGTCCTCCTGCTTCAGGTGAAATTCGTCGGCGAGCCGCCGGTACGCGAGCGCTTCATCGATCGGGTTCAGGTCTTCGCGCTGGATGTTTTCGATGAGGGCCATCTGGAGGAGCGAGCGCTCCTGCCCCGCGCCCACGTCCTTCACGACAATCGGCACGCGGAGCAGCCCCGCCAGCTTCGCGGCCCGCCAGCGGCGCTCCCCGGCGATGATCTGAAATCGATCGCCCACCTTGCGCACGACGATCGGCTGGATGACGCCGTTCACGCGAATCGACTGCGCGAGCTCCTGCAATCGTTCGTCGACGACGACGGCGCGCGGCTGGAATTCGTTTGGCAACAGGCGATCGATATCGGTTTCGAGCGCCGACGCGCGGGCGGGCGCCTCCGGCAGTTCGGGTATCAGTGCGCTGAGACCTTTGCCGAGCGCGGGACGTTTTTCCATAGCACTCACCAATGAGAGCCGAATGTCGGCAGCGATCGCTGAACGAGTGTGGGGCTGAATCTCGGGAAGGGCGCTGCGGTCTGCATTCAGGCGGCCGCAGCCGAGCGCTCGAGGACTTCACGCGCCAGCGCGAGGTACGCCTCGGCGCCGCGTGACTTCACGTCGTAGATGATCACGGGCATTCCGTGGCTTGGTGCTTCGCCGAGACGCACGTTGCGGGGAATGACGGTGCGAAACACCTTTTCCTTGAAGAATTCGCGGACGTCGGTCGCGACTTGCTGACCGAGATTCGTGCGTTCATCGAACATCGTCAGCAGCACGCCTTCGATATCGAGCGCCGGGTTGAGGGCCGCGCGGACACGCCGCATGGTGCCGACCAAATCAGCAAGACCTTCGAGAGCGAAGTACTCGCAGTGAAGCGGGATGATCACCGTGTCGGCGGCGACCAGCGCGTTCAGCGTGAGCAGACCCAGCGAGGGCGGACAGTCGACGAAGATCCAGTCGTAGGCGTCGCGCATCGAGGTGAGCAAATCGCGGAGGCGCTCCTCGCGACCCGGAAGCGACACCATCTCGATCTCCGCGCCGGTGAGGTTACGGTCAGCGGGAATCAGGTCCATCCGCTCGACTCCCGTCGACAGGACGAAAGGACGCGCATCGGCGACAGGCTCCGCGCTGGTCAGCGCGGCGTAGACGGTGCCCGCTTCGGTCGCCTGGCCTTTCCTGCCGACACCGCTCGTGAGATTGCCTTGCGGATCGACATCGACGAGGAGCACGCGCTGACCATCCCTGGCCAGCGACGCGGCCAGATTGATCGCGGT
>DATFXR010000576.1:0-2582 GCA_035315685.1 Vicinamibacterales bacterium
CCCGTCGTCGAAGGTGGCAAATGCCGGCGGCCGCGCCTCGGACATGCTCCTGCCGTCGGCGATGAACCCGTAGATGTCGCGCATCACGTTGCAGAACGCATCGGCCCACGCTTCCTGATGGCCGCCCGGCAGGTGCGCGTATCGCGCGGCCGCCGGAACGAGCAGCGACGGATCCTTGGGCAGGATGCCGCTGGGGCCGTCGCGGCGGCCAATCCACAACTCGTTCTGGCGCTCCTGCTCCCAGCGCAGCGACGCACGCCGGCCGTTGGCCTCGAACCACAGCCCGTTCTTGTGTCCGGCGCAGACCTGTCCGACCGAGACGCATCCTTTCGCGCCGCCGTCGAAGCGCACGAGAATCGTCGCCAGATCCTCGCTGCGGATCGTGACCGGCTGACCTCCCTTGTCGGCCGCGCGCACGAACGCCTCGGTCGACGCCTGGGGCTTCAGGCGCGTGCCGATCACCGTCGTGAGATCGGCGAGCACCTCGACGATGGTCTGGCCGACGACGTGCTGGACCAGATCGCACCAGTGCGAGCCGATGTCGCCGACCGCGGAACTGCCGCCGCCCTTGTCGGGCTCGAGACGCCACGAAAAGTCGGTCGGATGCAGCAGCCAGTCCTGCAGGTAGGCGCCGTGCACGAAGTGCACGTCGCCGATGTCGCCGGCGGCAATCATCTCGCGCGCCTGCTGCACGAGCGGGTTGCCGCGATAGTTGAAGGTCACGGCGTGGACCACACCCGCGCGCGCCGCTGCCTCGGCGAGATCGCGCGCCGCGTCCGGCGTCGTCGCCAGCGGCTTGTCGGAGATGACGTGCTTGCGGGCCGCGAGCGCGGCGCGAATCACCGGCACGTGCAGGTAGTTCGGCGTCGTGTTGTGGACGACGTGCACGTCCGGATCGACCACCAGTGACTCGTAGTCGCCGTACGCCTTCGGCACGCCGAGCGCCGCCGCCTTCTTGCGGGCGGACTCCTCGCTGCTGGCCGCGATCGCGACGACGTCGACGTACCCGAGCCGGCGCACCGCATCGATGTGGTGCGCGCCGACGAAGCCGGGGCCGACCAGGCCCATTCCGATTCGCTTCATGCTCATCGCTCGGCTGAAGCCTTTGCGCGACGATCGACCTGCCTTCGACGTGGAATTAGCGCGAAGGCTTCAGCCGAGCGTCGTCGCGTGTTACGCCAGCGCCTGCCTGGCGAAGGCCATGCACTTTTTCACTTCTTCGACCGAGCTGCCGGTGCCGCGGTACTCGTATTCGACGTAGGCGCGAATCGGCCACTTCTCTTTCTTCAGAAGCTGCAGCGTCTCCCGGATCGGCGTGTCGCCCTGGCCCCACGGCACGTTGTCGCCCTGGTTCTTCTTCCGGTCCTTCAGGTGCAGGTTGGTGATGTCGGCGTGATGCTGCCTGATGTAGGCGAGCGCGTCGAAGTTGGCCGCCGTGAAGTGGCCGATGTCGAGGTTGACCTTGAAGTACTTCGACATCTTCAACGCCGCCGCGAACGAATCCGGCGTCGCGAACTCGTTTGGATCGCTGATGTTCGAGTGTCCGTGCATCGCGACGACCATTTTGTGCTTTTCGGCCAGCGGCGCGATCCGCTTCGCGACGTCGAGTGTCGTGGACGCCGTGATCACCTCGGCGCCGAGGGCCTTCGTCATCTCGAAGCCGCGCTCGATCTCGGCCTCGCTGAAACTCGCGTTCGCGCTGTAATTGTAGGCGTAGATCGTGATGCCGGCCGCGTCGAACTTCTTTTTCACGTCGCGAAAGTGGTCGAGGGAGGTCTCCAGCCGCCACTTCCGCAGGTCCTCGCGCGCTTTGACCGCCTCGGGCGACGGCGGATCGCCGCGCCGCCCGCGCGCGCCGGCGTTGAAGACCGGTTCGACCTGTGGCGCGAACAGCTCCACTTCTCCGATGCCGCACTCGACGCAGGCTTTGATGACGGGATCGATTGCGTCACCGCCTGGCGTTCGAGGAAGGTCGCGGAAGCTGTAGGTCTGGGCCCCGAGGCGGACGCCGTTGACGACGGGGTCAACTCCGGCCGACGCGGCCGTCCGGGCGGTCTTCAGGCCAGCGACGGCAAAGGCGCCAAGCGTCAGCGTTCCAAATTCACGGCGTGTATACATATGTGCCTCGCTCGATCACGGTCCGGCTAAAGCCGAACACTACCGACGCCGGTCCGGCTGAAGCCGGACACTACCGGTACAAAGTGAACGCGTAAAGCGTGTCGCCCGCCGCCGCGAGCACGAACTGCTGCCCGTCGACCATGTAGGTCTGCGGCGCGTTGGTGACCTGCCCGATCGCCGAGTGCCACAGAATCTTTCCGTTCGCCGGATCGAACGCGACGAGGTTTCCCGACGGATCGCCGCCGAACAGCAGTTTGCCGGCCGTCGTCAGCACGCCGCTCGCCGCCCTTGCGTTTCCGGCGCTGCGGTACTTGTGCTTCCACACGATTTTCCCGGTCGTGTAGTCGATCGCCGTCATGAAGCTGGCCGACGAATTCAGACCGACTTCGTCCTTGCCGCCGAGCCCCATCGCACCGCGCGGATCGGTTTCGGTCAAGTAGTACATCGCCCACGTTTCCGCGGTC
>DATFXR010000577.1:0-14421 GCA_035315685.1 Vicinamibacterales bacterium
CTACACGACGTTCCCCAACCAGGGCGTGCGCATGAAGCCGTTCATGGTGCTGAACGTGCGCGACCGCGACGGCAACCTGCTCGAGGAGAATCGCGGCGAGCCAACCGACGTCATTCGCGCGGACACCGCCTACGTGATGACCAACATGCTGCGCGGCGTTCTGAGTCCTCGAGGCACCGGCGCGCGCGCGACCAGCCTCGCGTCGCAGTGGCCGCTGGCAGGCAAGACCGGAACCGTCGACGACAACACCGACGCCTGGTTCGTCGGGTTCGATCCGGACATCACCGTCGGCGTGTGGCTCGGGTTTGACGACAAGCGGAAGTCCCTTGGCGGCGCCGAGCAGGGAGCCTTCGCCGCCCTGCCGATCTGGATGGACTTCATGAAGGCCTACATCGACGGACGGGACGACAAGGACGATCCGCCGGAATTCCAGGCGCCAGGAAACATCGTCTTCATCGCGGTGGACAAGTCGAATGGCGCCGCGCTGCCCAGCGGCGCGCCGGACTCGATCAACGAGGCGTTCATCGCTGGCACGCAGCCGGGAGCGGCCGTCCAGCACCAGGACAGGTAGGACAGATGGGACCGATGGGCCCGATGGGACCGTGGGCCCGTAGGGTTGGTGGGGAGGGACCGATCGGTCCTACCCTACCCAGCCCACGGGCCCATCAGTCCCACACACTTACTGAGCGGTGCCCTTCCCGCTGAGGATCTTCACCCGTGAGATCTTGCCGGTGCCGCTCTCCGCGAGCCAGAGGTCGCCGTTCTTGTCGATGTCCATGTTCCGAACGGTGCCGCCGCCGCCGGGGATCGGCCAGGTCAGGAACTTCTTCGTTTCCGGATTGAAGCGCACGAGCACGTTCTTCGCGTCGTCGCCGGTCTCGACGTACCACACCGCGCCGTCAGCCGTCACGTCGATCGCGTAAGGCCTCGCGTCCTCGCCGCCCGGCGACTTGAACTCCTCCACCTTGCCGGTCTTCGGATCGAGATGACCGAGGTAGCCGCGCGCGTAGTCGCCGTACCAGACAGTGTCGTCCTTCGCGACCGCGATACGCCGTGGGCGCGCCGCCTTGTCCGGCAGCGGGTATTCGCGGATCACGAGCGTCTTCGGATCGGCGCTGCCGATCTTGTTCGAGTTGAACTCGTCGAAGTACGGCACGCCCTTCGAATCGAGCCGCACGCCGTACGGCCGCGCATTCACCGTCGGCGCCTCCACGAGCTTGATCGCGCCGTCCGGCGCTTTCGGATCGAGAGTGCCGACGAAGTTGCCGGCCTGCACGGTGAAGAACAGGCGGCCGTCGGGCAGGAACACGAGCGAGTGCGGGTCGCCCGCCTTCCGGTTCGGCATCTTGTACTCCGTGATCTTTCCAGTCTTCGCGTCGATCTTCCCGATCAGTCCGGCGGAGTTGCCCGTGTACCAGACGTTGCCGTCCCTGTCCGGCTGCAGCCCGTGCGGCCCGGAGCTCGGCGTCGGCAGCGCGTATTCCTTGAACTGCTGCGTCGCCGGATCGAAACGTCCGACGACGTTCGCGCGCTGACCGGTGTACCAGACCGAGCCGTCTGGCGCGACGGCCGGATCGTGGGGATACGCCGGCTTGCTCGGCGTCATCCACTGCTCGAACTTCACGTCGAGGTTGTCGCTGATCGCCGGCGCGGCGTGCGTCGCCGCGATCGTCGCAGAAAGCAGAGCGATGAGAGCGAACGTGGTGCGCATGGCTATACTCCCTCCATGTCGGGGCTCGGGGCTCACGGCTAGCCGCTCGCCTGCCGTGCTTATGCGGATTTTAGCCGTTGTCGTCGCACTCGTAATCACCTTGCCACTCGCCGCGCTCGCGTTCAAGGAGGGGCCGTATCCCAACGTCACCGGCGGGTTCGGCGAACAGTCGTGCCACCTCTGCCACCTCGACAATCCGGTGAACGCTCCCGGAGGCGCCGTTGCGCTCGACGGCGTCCCGGCAGCCTACTCGCCAGGCGGCACGTATCGGCTGACCGTGACGATCAGCCGCGAAGGTCTGCGCCGCGGCGGGTTCGAGATTGCAGCGCGCTTCGCGTCCGGCAAGCAGCGCGGCAGACAGGCTGGCACGTGGACACCGCTCGACGATCGCGTCCAGCTGATCCCCGGCGCCGTCGACAAGGTGCTGACCTTCGTGCAGCACAACCTCGCCGGATCGCGCGTACCAGCCACGGGCGCGAACAAGTGGACGATGGAGTGGACGGCGCCGTCGCCGGCGTCAGCGCCGATTCAGTTCAACGTCGCCGCGAATGCGTCGAACAACGACGACTCGCCGCTCGGCGATTACATCTATCTGAAGAGCGTGCGCTCCGCGCCCGCTCGCTGACGCACAGAGTGTGGGAGTGTAAACCCATGGGTTGGGGTGGGGACGGACCGATCGGTCCCCACCCTGCCAACCCCATGGGCCCATCGGTCCCACACACCCCGCGTTTCAGTGGTGGTGGTGATCGCCGTCGTTGTCGCTCCGCGGGAACTGCGCGCGGATTTCACCGCCCGGATACAACGACGAATGCACGTTGACGTATGCGACGCCGGCGCGGATCGCCGCGATCAACTCTGCAAACTGTCCCGGCGCGATCCCCTGCCCCGCCGGACCAACCACGTCTGCTGCTGTCGCGATGCCGGTCAGCGGGTTGTCTTCAGGTGCAGACGCCGGGCAGGTCTGCGTGTTTGGCGGCGCGGTGGCCTGATTCGTTTTGCAGAGCCACACGCTGATGCCGCCACTCTGTGCGCGCGCCCCAAAATGGATGTGCGACTGGGTGACAGCCCCTTCCAGATCGCCGAATGACAATTGCCACTCGATCTCGCTCTCGTCCTTGCTGATGCGTGCCTGGAAGTGGCCGTTGCCCGCTGTCGAGAGAGCAACGAGTGTCTCTTCGTAGCCGCTCAGGCGCACGTTGATTCGTCGCGATCCACCATCGTCGGTGAATGTTGTCGCTGAACCGAAGACCAGCATCACTCCCAGAACCAGCAGCGTCATCCTCCGCATCGGTCACCTCCTTGGGCGGTCGAGAATATAGCGCTGTCAAGGCGGTCATGTAACGCTGTGTCCTGAATCAGAAAGAATTCCGATGTCGCCTCTATCGAACGATAGGGATCTGCGCCTCCACACCCACCTCGGTTTTCCGCACCCACCCCACGCGGCCCATCGGTCCCGCACTCTCGACGTCAGTGTCCTGCACCTCGTCAACGGCCGTTCAGGATCGTCAGGACCTCCGCCACCAGTTGCCGCGCACACGACTCGGCCGCTTCGCGCGTGATTCTGCGAGCGCCCGACAGTCCATCCTCGAGCGCGCCCGGCACCTGCAGATTGACGTGATGAAGCCGGTCGTCGGAACCAAACCGGCCGGCGAGCGCCGTGAGCAGGGCACGCTGTTCGGCGGCCTGACGCCTGGAAACGGCCGGCGGCGTGACGACGACGACCGCGGTCTTTCGCGCGAGCCCCCATTCGACGGCGGCCGCCATCGCGTCGCAGCGCTCGGCGAAGAGTCCCGCGCATCCGCCAGGATCCTCGTGGCGTGAGTCGTCGAAGAGCGGATCGACGTCAGTCGACACCGCCGCCGGACTCACGAGCCCGGATGGCAATGCCGGCAGGTAGCCGATGTCTCGGAACACTGCGGACGCACGGCGGCCGCCACCGGGCGGCAGACCGGACGGCGGATCGTATCCGTCGACGATCAGAATCACGTCCGGCAGGAGGTACGCGTAGTCATTCAACGCGCGCACGAAGGTTCCCGCGCCCGCACCAGGCTCGGAGAGATTCGCGACATGAACGGGTTGCGGCTGGCGGCCGAGCGGTCCGCTCATCAAGGCAGGAATGGTGTCGGCATACTGAAGACCGCTCCCGAATGCGAAACTGCCGCCGACCACGACCAGCCGACGCTCGCCCGACGTCTTGCCGACGCGAGCGACACCACGATAGCCGTAGGCGTTCACGCCGGTACGCGCGGCAAGCTGTCTTCGATATCCGCGATCGACCAGGATGGTCGCGACGCACAGATAGCCGATCGCGTTCACCAGAAAGACCGCGGCGAGCTGACGGCGCGTCACGGGCGAGATCCCTCGACCCTGATCGGCCGAGGCGGCGATTCCCGCCATGTCCGCACGACCATGAGCAACCCCAGCACGAACGACAGCATCATCGGAAGTCCCGCAGACGGCACGGCCGCCAGCTGCGCGCCGAAACGAAGGTTTGCCGCGGCATAGAACACGAAGACCGACCATGCCATCAACCAGTCGGCTCGATCGACGACGAGCATGGCGACGGGGACGACGAGGAAATGGAAGTTCCAGAGCGCCCGATCGGGCTGCTGCACGTACGCGAGCAGCAGCGCTGCAGGGATCGACGCCAGCACGAGCGCTCGAAGATCGGCGGACGCAAGGCGAAGCCCGGCCGCAAACAGCAGATACAGGACGCCGAATTCGGCGACCATCGCCACCAGCGCGAGGCGCGGCGAGAGCTCGCGCATCCATTTCGCCAGATACGCGCCATGCAGAAAATCGGCGGACGGATTGTCCCCGAGCGAATAGTTGAACAGCACCATCAATGCGGCCTGCGCGCTCAGCCACACGAGCGTGACCGTCAGCGCGCACGCGAGCAGGCTCGGGGCCGTCCGCCAGTCGCGGCGCAGCGCCGCCGCGATGGTCACGATCCACAACGGTGCTGCGGCGAACTCCTTGGCAAAGATGCCGATCGCCGCGAGAGCCGTCGGGAGGCCGCGGCGTCCTCGCAACAGGAGATCGGTCAGCCACGCGCCAAGGGCAAACATCAGAGGGTCGGCAGTGTAGGGATTGAACAACGCGAACAGAGGGCCGAAGCCGAGGGCATCGAACCACATCGCGAAGTCGGCAGCCCTGGCCGTCAACCCAAGCGTCAGCGACAGCCGGCGTACCGCCAATGCCGCGGCTGCGTTGGCGAGCACGGCGTAGGTGCTCCACTTGACGACGTCGGTGCCCGGGAATCGTTCGAGGAACCACCCGATCAGCACGCGCATGCAGCTCACGTCGCTGCAGTCGGGAACGATGATCCGGCGCCCGAACGTGACATACATGTCGCGGTCAGTCAGCTCAGGTTGCGGTGCGAGGACGACGATCGCGCCGAACACCGCGACCAGCCAGACCAAGCGCAACCACCAGTCTTTCGCGGCAGCGCTCATCGGCTGCGAAGCGCGAGGCGTGCCATCGCCGCGGACGCTTCGGGAATACGCAGCGCGACCGCTGCACCGAGGTATACCGCGCCGTATGCTCCGAGCACGAACGTCGCCGCGGCGATGGGATGCAGCGGCGGCAGCGCGAGCTTGATCACCCAGCCGATTCCCGCGCCGGCGGCGGCGGACGTCCACAACGTGGCGACGTACGCCGCAGACAGACCGGTACGCCCGATTCTGGCGTTGAGCGTCGCGCGCAGCAACAGCATCTCCACCCACCCGGCGACGCCGGCTGATGCCGTCAGTCCCGCCGCGCCCCACCACATGTCCACGCCGAGCAGCCGTGGCAGTGGAATCGCGCACAGATATCCGAGCACCGTCGTCAGGATCACCCGCACGATCGCGAAGCGCAGCGGCGTCCGGGTGTCGCGCAGCGCATAGTACGCCGACGAATAGAGCCGCCCGAGCGTCGACGCGAGAAGGCCGACCGCAGAGCCGGCGAGAATCCCCCAGACGTAGCGGGAGTCGGTCCGATCGAACCGGCCGGTCTGAAACAGGGCGCCGACGATCACATCGCCGAGGGCCAGGAACGCGACCGCCGACGGCACGACGAAGAACGCAATTCGCCGCAAGCCCGCGTCGAGGCGCCGCCGCAGCGCATCGACTGCGGTCCGGTCGTCGCCGCCGATGCTCGACATCGCCGGCAGCTCGGCAGCCGATACCGAGATGCCGAACAGGCTGACCGGCAGCGTATACAAGGTCGCGGCGTTCTGCAGGCCGGTGACCGCGCCCGTGCCGAGCAGGCTGGCGATCAACTGATCGACGTACGCGCTCACCTGCACGACCCCGCGGCTCACCAGCACCGGCGCGAAGTTGCGGCCGATCGTCCGGACGTGCGTGGACGCGGTGTCGAGCGCGACGCGCAGATCCGGCGCGACGCGGAAAACGACCGGCAGCTGCACGCCGAACTGCAGCGCGCTGCCGACCACCGATCCCCACGCCAGGATCACCGCGAGCCGCGGCAACGCCGCCCCACCACCAGCGATGAGCAAGGTCGCGATCATCGCCACGTTCCAGACGACCGCGCTGGCGTACGAGAGCAGGAATCGGCGATGGCTGTTCAGCACGCCGAGGCACCAGGCCGACATCGTGAGCAGCCCCGCGCCAGGAAACAGGATCCGGACGAGTTCGATCGTCAACTCGCGCTTCGCGCCGTGAAAGCCGGGCGCGACGGCGTCGATGAACAGCGGCGTCGCCACGACGCCGACGAGGACGATCACCGCGACGATCAGCGTCAGCAGCGAGCCGATGGCGCCGGCGACGCGATCCGCTTCCCGCCGTTCCCCGCGCCCGAGGAGCGCGGCGTAGACGGGGATGAACGACGCCGACAGCGCCCCTTCGCCGAACAGATTCTGGAGAAAGTTCGGAATGCGGAACGCCGCGGTGAACGCGTCGGCGGGATCGGTGCGGAGGCCGAAGTAATGCGAGAACACACGCTGGCGGACGAGGCCGGTGAGGCGACTGAGGAGAATGCCGGCGGCGACGAAGAAGGCGCCGCCGCGGTCGCGTGGGCCAGGTAGGTCGGGTGGGCCAGGTAGGTCGGAAGATTCGAGATTCTCCGACCCACCTGACCTACCCGACCCACCTGACCTACCCGACCTAGTCAATGTCCTCGTCTGGCGCCGCCTGCCCGAGCGTGCCGCTCGCGCGCTTCATCAGATAGCTCTTGATGAAGATGTCGATGTCGCCGTCGAGCACGCGGTCGACATCGCCGACCTGTTCCTTCGTGCGATGGTCCTTCACCATCTGATACGGGTGCAGGACGTAGCTGCGGATCTGACTGCCGAAGTTGATGTCCTTCTTGACGCCGCTGATCTGGTCGAGCTTCGCCTGATTCTCTTTCATCTTCATGTCGTAGAGGCGCGCCTTCAGCACGCGCATCGCCGAATCGCGGTTGCGGTGCTGCGACCGCTCGTTCTGACACGAGACGACCAGGCCGGTCGGCAGGTGCGTGATGCGGATCGCCGAGTCGGTGACGTTGACGTGCTGCCCGCCGGCGCCGCTCGATCGGAACGTGTCGACGCGGATGTCCTTGTCGTCGATGACGACGTCGACGTCCTCCGGCAGTTCCGGCCAGACGTAGAGGGACGCGAACGACGTATGGCGGCGCGCCGCCGAATCGAACGGCGAAATTCGCACCAGACGGTGGACGCCGACTTCGGCGGCGAGCAGGCCGTACGCATGCTCGCCGGTGACGGTGACCGTCGCGCTCTTGATGCCCGCCTCTTCGCCCGGCTGGTAGTCGATGATCTCGCGTTTGAAACCGCGGCGCTCGGCCCACCGCATGTACATCCGCAGCAGCATCTCGGCCCAGTCCTGCGACTCGGTGCCGCCGGCGCCCGGATGCAAGGCGATGATCGCATTCTTGCGATCGTGCTCGCCGCCGAGCATCTTCTTCACTTCGCCGGTCTGGACTTCCTGATCGAGCGCGTCGAGTCCCTGCGCGAACTCAACGTCCACCGGCTCGCCGGCTTCCGCCCATTCGACCAGTACCGCGAGATCGTCGGCGCGCTTCCGCAGCGACACCATCAGATCGCGATCCTGCTCGAGCCCCTTGCGGCGCTGCAGGATCTTCTGCGCCTCGGCCTGGTCCTTCCAGAAGTCGGGTAAGGAGGCTTTGTTCTCGATGCGGGTCAGTTCTTCGTCGGGGCGGGCGGCTTCAAAGATAGCTCCGCAGATCCGCAGCGCGTTTGCTCAGATCCTCGTAGCGGCGCATCAACTCGTCGACGGTCGGCATAGCTCTTATTCTATGTCACGCGCATCCACGCCGCGAACACCAGCAGCACGGCGGTGGCGACGACGGATGCGTAGGCGAGCACATCGCCGTGGCGTGCGTAGAACGTGGATCCCTGGAGAAATCTCGCCGCGCCAACCGCCACTGCCGGCTGAAAGATCGCCGTCTGCTGGAGCACCCGCCCGTACGGATCGACGATGCCGCTGACGCCGGTATTGGCCGCGCGAACCAGATAGCGGCCTTCTTCGATCGCACGCATCGCCGCCTGTTCGAAATGCTGATACGGCGCGCTCGTCTCGCCGAACCACGCGTCGTTGGTGATCGTCGTCAGGAGTTCGCTGCCGCCAACCACGAACTGCCGCACGAGATCGGGATACACGACCTCGTAGCAGATCGCCGTGCTGATCTTGTGCGTGCCGACGGGCAGGAGCGTCGCCTCCTCGCCGGCCGAGAAGTCCGACACCGCTTCGACGAGCGGCGCAGCGAAGAAGAAGATGCGCTTTGCCGGCACGTACTCGCCGAACGGCACGAGGTGCATCTTCCGATAGGCGCCGCCGGTCGTGCCGTCCGGGCGGACCAGGTACGCGGAGTTGTAGTAGCGCGCCGGCACGCCGTTGCCGGCTGGCAGGATCTGGTCACTGCCCAGCAGGATCGGCACCTGACTCTGCTGCGCCAGCGTCCGGATGCGCGCCGCCGACCGCGGATCGCTCTCGAAGGCGTACGGCGTCGCCGATTCCGGCCAGATCACGAACTCGGCGCCGCGCGCGATCGCCTCCCGAGTCATGCGGAGGTAGCTGTCGAAGATGATCGGGATTCGCGCTGGATCGCTCCGCTCGCGGAGTGACACGTTGCCCTGGATCAGACCCACTCGAACCGGGTCGCCGATCCGGGTCAGCTCATTGCTGCCGAGACGGCGCGCGCCCCACAGTCCAATCCCGATCACCATCGTCAGCACGCCGATCACCGGCATCGAGGAACGCAACGGCCGCAGCGCCCCCAGAGAATCGTCTTTCTCCGCAGTCTTTGCGCGCTTCGCGCGCCTGGCGTCGAACACCACCGCCGCTGCCGCGGTGCTCACGCTCGCGACCAGCATCGACACACCGTACACGCCGAACAGGCTGGCCAGCTGCGCGATCGGCAGCACGCTCGTCTGGCTGTAGCCGAGCAGCACCCACGGGAATCCCGTGAACAAATCCTTGCGGCCCAGCTCGGTCACTGCCCAGACGAAAGGCGCGGCAATCAGCGCGCGGTGGCCGTACGCAACCAGGAGGCGGCGCGTGACGAGCGCAAACAGCGCAACGAAGAGCGACATGTACAGGATCAGCGCCGCGTTGACGAGCACAGCGACCCAGACCTGCAGGTCGCCGTACAGCACCATCACACGCGTGATCCAGTACAGCGTGCCGGTGAAATAGAGAATGCCGGTAAGGAGTCCGTGGATGAACGCGCGGCTCAGCGTCACGCCCGCCAGCGACACGACGAGCGGCGCCAGCGCGATCCACGCCAGCGCGGGATGACCGAACTTCGGAAAGCTGAGCGCGAGGAGGATCCCCGACGCCGCCGCTAGCGTGTAACCCAGGGCTTGAACTGCTCTTCTTTTTGCAGCTTCGCCGCTATGGATTCCGCCTCACGCCGGGTCGGGAACTTCCCCACACGCACGCGGTAGACCCCTGGTGCTCCGTCTGCGGGTGAGAGCACGTACGCGGCGTAGCCCTTCGAGCTGAGACGCTTTGCGATGGCATCGGCCTCGCTGCGGACGTTGAGCGCAGCGATCTGTACAGCAAAGCCATCGCCTGACGGCGGCACGGGCACATCGGCCGACACGATCTTCTCCTGCTCGACCGGCGCCGGCGTCGGTTCCCTGGGGATCGGAGGCAGTTCGGGTTGAGGCGGCCCCGCCTTCTCGGGCGCGCGCGCCGCTGCCGCCTTCTCGGGCGCCGGCGCCTTCTCGGGTGCTGGCTTGTCGCGAACCGGCGCAGCCGCAGTCTGCGGTGCGGACGCCGGCTTCGTGGGTGTGGGCGCGGTCTTCCCTGGCGGCGGCGCCGCTTTGCCAGCGGTCGATGTCGTCTCGCGCGACGCCGTGTCACGCGGGGCGGCAGCGGCCTTCGGCTCCGACGGTGGCTTCAGCTTCTCCTGAGGAGTGGTCGCCTTTTCGAGCCGGCTGAAGTAGCTGAGATCGTCGGACGCCGGCGGCGCCGCAGCAGTGGGATCTGATCCAGCGGGCGGCGGCGGCGGCGAAGACGGAGGAGCGGGTGCCGGCTCCACCGATGCAACCGTGATCGCATCGGTCGCGCCGCGCTCGGCCCTGACACCGCGTCCCACCAGGACGCCGCACAGGAAGATCACGACCGAGACCACGGTCGCGGCCATGAAGAGAAACACCAACTGTTTACCGTTCAGTTGGATCTCGTGAAAGCCGTCGTCCTGAATCTGGTGTGCCAAGTTCCGTCGATCTTAACACCGACGAAAGAATCGTACAAGAGGGTGTTCGTCGAATTTCGTGGCGGATCGCGCGGAACCGTCAGCGCGAGTCGAGCCGCGCGAACAGTTGCTTCGCTTCCGCCGACGTCGGATCGAGGGAGAGCGCGCGTTCGGCTTCCCCGCGCGCCGCCTCGAAGTCCTTCGACTGCCGGTACGCCTCGCCGAGTACCGCATGCGCCTCGGCGGTCTCCGCGCTCCACAGCGATACCTTGAGCGCGCCGATCGCGTCGGCGATGCGTCCGTTGCGCAGGTGAATGCGTCCGACCAGGAGGTGCGCCTCGGCGCGATACGGCGAGAGATACAGCGCGTGATTCAGCTCGACGAGCGCGTCGCGATCGTTTTCCTGCTGGAACAGGCGGCGTCCGCGATCGAGATGGAACGTCGCCATTTCCTCCTGGTCGCGCTGCTCGAAGCTGGCGAGACGCGCCTCGATGCGGGCATGCGGAAGCTCGACCTGATTCTTGATCCGCTCGAGTCCCCTGGGGACGGCGTCGCCGCCGGGACGCCGGCTCGGCTCGTACGCGGCCGACAGCCGGCGTGCGAGGTCACGCTCACGCGCCGCCTCTGACGGCTTGCCGCCGGCGGCGAGCGCCGCGGCGAGGACGAAGTGCGCATCGCCGTCGGCCGGATTGCGACGGACGGCCTCGCGAAGCCAGTAGATCGTCGCCTGCGGATCGCGATTCTGCCAGGAGGCATAGCCAAGGTTGAAGACGTAGTCCGGGTCGTCCGGATCGGCCTCCGCTGCTTTCTTGAAGTAGTAGGTTGCCTCACCGCCGCTCTGTGTGGTGCCGCCGCGCCGCAGCTGCACGACACCGAGATTGTTCAGCACCGTGGGTGTCGACCGCTGGTCGAGAAGCGTCTTGAACGTCGTGAACGCCTCGTCGTACTTCTTCAGCTGAATCCGGGACAGGCCGGCGAGAAACATGGCGCGCCGCGCCAGCGGCGAGCTGCTGGTGACCGCCTCGGCCGCCGCAAGCGCGTGCTGGTGGTCGCCCTGCTCCGCATAGACCTCCCAGAGCGCGAGACGCGCCCGATCGAAGGATGGCTGCCGCGACAACGCCGCGTTCAGATAGTTGATCGCGGTAGCCGGCGTCTCTGCCAGCAGCCCCTTGATGTAGTCCTCGAACACGGCCAGCGGCGGATGCTGGCCTTCGACTTCCGCCGAGGTCTTCGTTGACGGCGGCGCGATGCCCCGGGCCATCCGCTCGAAGATCGCGAAGAGGTCCGTGAGCGGACCGCGATCGGTCACGCTGGACTGTATCCGGCCGCTCTCGAGCGCGATACTCCGCGCGCGGACGACGATCGTTTCACCGTCCAGCTGCAGCGATCCGACCACGACCTGCGCGGCGCCGACGAGTTGGCCGATGCGAATCACCGTCGCGTCGGTCAGCGCGGCGGCGGGCGGCACCTGCAGGCGATCGAATGCCTGCTGCCGTTCCGCGCGTGTGATCGCGGCAACGCCAAGCCCGTTCAAATCATCGGCCATCAGGGCGGCCGCCGCTTCGGTGAGCCAGAAGATGCGCCCATCGCGGGTGACGTTCTCGAACGGCATGACGAGCACGCGATCCGGCGGCGACTGGGCGCGCGCCGGCACGCAGACGCCAAGCGCCAGCAGCATCGCGACAAGACCACGTCGAGCTCGGTGGATCGTCACGACGCCTCGCCGCTCCGCGCGCCGTTCTGAATCGCGACGTTCATCACGCAGCTCGGCTCGCCTGCCGCGCGGCAGGCGATCACTTCCGTTCGCGCACCGAAATCGAAAAGCATCATGAGACGTGTGAACGCGGCTGCGTAGAAGCCGCACAGTGGATGATCGACCGGCTCCCGGACTGAACAGAAGACCGACGCGCGCACGTCGATGCTCGCCGTGCCCTTGCGCATGCGCGCGATGGCGCGGCTGCCCTGATACGTATCGCGCACCAGCTGCCGGGCCAGGCGCAGCGCCAGCCGCCGGCGCAGCCAGGCGGGCGCTGCCTTGATCATTCGCCGCCGCATCGGCGGCATCGACTGAACCGTCCAGTCCGCCGCATATTCCCCGGCCCGGGTGGTGATAATCCGATAGGCGTCCCCCTCCTGCCGCAGGAAGCTGAGCACTGCGAACAGCGGCGCGAGCCCAATCGTCCCTTCCCGCAACCCCTCGGCGTTCAGCCAGTTCTCGTAGAAGGTCAGACGCGTCGGGAGAATGTCGGCGATCCCCTGATGGAGGCTGGCCACGAGCACGCGTCCGATGCCGGCTTCGCGCATGTCAGAGTAAGATCGCGGCATGAAAAGCGCAGCCATCCTGGCTGGTGGTCGGGCGACGCGATTCGGCGGACGCGACAAGAGCGCGCTGCTCGTCGACGGTCGTTCGATCCTCGAGCGCCAGGTGGCGGAACTGTCGACGGTCGTGGACGATCTGATGATCGTCGCCTCGGGCGACGGCGCGCGCGGCCCTGCGGACGGCGACCGCGCGCGAGGGATCCAGCCAGTCGACGTGGCGCAACGGCTTCAGCCGACCGCCCGGAGCATTACCGATATCATTCCCGGCTGCGGACCGCTCGGCGCTCTGCACGCGGCGCTGACCGAGATGCGCAGCGATCGCGTGCTGGTCGTCGCATGCGACATGCCGTACGTGGAGGCCGCGCTGGCCGACTTCCTGTTGTCGATCGCCGACGACGCGGCGATTGTCGTTCCCGAGACCGATCGCGGCTATCATCCGCTGTGTGCTGTGTACACTCGCGCGTGTCTGGAACCGGTGGCCGCTCGGCTGGCGGAGCGGCGTCTGATGATGCGCGATCTGTTCGACGACGTCCCCACGCGCATCGTGACGGCTGAGGAGTTGAGCCGGTTCGGCGCGCCGTCGCGGCTCCTTGCCAACGTGAACACGCCGGCCGAGTACGCGCGCCTCGAGGCGCTCCAAGGTCACAAACTGTAATCGTATCACGTGTTTACCGGCAGACCAGACGGCCTGCGCGACGACAGTATCTCTCCATGATTCTCACCGTTCACCACCGCGTCCACGATGCGATTATCGGCGCCATCCGCCAGCACTTTGGTCTGGCCGACGTCCCGCCGTTCGCGATTGAAGTGCCGCCGAATCGCGCGCTCGGCGACCTGGCGGTCGCGGTGGCGTTCCAGCTCGCGCGGACGCTCAGGAAGGCGCCGCGCACGATCGCGCAGGAACTGGCCGCCGCCATTGGAGAGATGCCCGGCGTCACGCGGATCGTCGCCGCGCCCAACGGCTACCTGAACTTTTATCTCGAGCGGGCGGCATTCGTGCGCGCGCGCGCTGGCGGCGAGGTCGCGCCGGAGGCCGCCGCCTCCGTCAAGACCATCGTCGAGCACACGGCGATCAATCCGAACAAGGCGGCGCACATCGGTCACCTCCGCAACGCCGCGCTCGGCGACACGCTCGTGCGCGCGCTGCGGTTCTGCGGGACGCCGGTCGAAGTGCAGAACTACATCGACGATCTCGGCGTGCAGGTCGCAGACGTCATCGTCGGATTCCGGGAGCTCGAGCATCATGACCTGGCGGGCATCCGCGCCATCGCCGACAGCACGCGCTTCGACTACTACTGCTGGGATCTGTATTCCCGCGTCACCGCGTGGTACGACGAGACCCGCGTTCATCTCGACGCGCGGGCCCGCACGCTGCACGAGCTCGAGCACGGCGAGGGAGAGACGAGCGCCATCGGCGCGCTGATCGTCGACCGAATCGTGCGCGCCCACCTGCGGACGATGGCCCGGCTGAACGTCGCCTACGACCTGCTCACGTATGAAGGCGACATCGTCCGGCTGAAGTTCTGGGCACACACCTTCGAGATCCTCAAAGCGCAGGGCGCCGTGTTCCTGCAGACCGAAGGCAAGCTCGCCGGCTGCTGGGTGATGCGAATCGAGGACGATGACGACCGTAGCGCTGCGGCCGTAGCCGACGACCGCAGCGCGAAGACCTTAGCCGAGCGATCTGACGACGAGTCGCGCGAGAAAGTCATCGTTCGCTCGAACGGCGT
>DATFXR010000578.1:0-28846 GCA_035315685.1 Vicinamibacterales bacterium
CGATCGCTTGTCGATCGCCGCTTCCACTTCCGGCGGCACCGAGACGTTCTCGAGGATGAAGCTGGTCATCTCGAGGCCGTACTTCTCGCCGATCGCGGGATTGATCAGCGGCAGCAGCGCGTCGCCGAGCTCGGAGTAGCGCGTCGCGACGTCGAGCGCCGGAACCTTGGCGCTGGCCAGTGCGTCGCTGAACACGCTGACGAGGCGCGACCGCATCGCGTCGGCAAACTCGTCGAGCCGGAAGTGCTGGTCGGTCCCGGCTACTTCCTTCAGGAACCGCTGCGGCTGGACGACGCGGAAGTCGTAGGTGCCGAACGCGCGCAGCCGGACGATGCCGAAGTCGGCGTCCCGCATCATCACCGGGTTCGACGTTCCCCATTTGTTGCCGGTGAAGATGCGCGTGACGACGTAGTAGACGTCAGCCTTGAAGGGGGACTCGAAGCCGTATTTCCAGCCTTTCAGCCTCGTCAGGACCGGAATGTTGTCCGTGGTCAGCGTGTACTTGCCGGGCGCGAACGTATCGCCGAACTGTCCGAGGTAGACGAACTGCGCGACCTGCGACTCGCGAACGATCAGCTGCGCGCCCCGCTTGATTTCCTTGTCGTCGTCAGGGAAGCGGAACGACAGCGTGTCACGCGAGTCGTCGGTCCACTCGATGATGTCGATCAGCTGACCCTTGATGAAATCCATCAGTCCCATGAGGTTGTCTCCGTGGCCGTGTATTGTCGCCCAGATCGACTCTGCCGCGACGAAAAGCTGCCGTTGGCGAGGTTACCGTGGCGCCGGAAAGGTCAGCTGCGTCAACGCGTTCGGCGGTTTCGGCACGCACCGACGAATCTGCAGTCGCGCATCGGGGGTCGGCTCGGCCGGCCGACATTTTTTCCCGCGGCGCCTGTCGAGGAGGTGTATAAGGTACTCACTCGGCAGCCGGAAATTCGTACCGCTCAAGAAGGTGCTCCATGGCAGAAACGCCGCCCATGGACCGGTCGATCGGCGCTGCGGCCAACCTCGCTTCCGGAACCAGGCGGACACCCCAAGCCTGCCGCTGGGGCGATTCGACGCTATATCAGCCATTTCCCGAATGGTTGAGCGCGTGGGACTCGCCGTGGACGTGCTGCCATCCCGCGCACAGCGGCCCGCTCGAAACCGTCGACACCTGCTCAACCTGTCCCGACTGGAGGCCCGCATCGTCGAAGGGTTCGCAGTCTTCGAGGGGATCATGATCGAGAAACCTCGCTATCCGGGGATCCGCGTCACCGCGAACGGAAACCAGCTCGTGTCGTACCACACCGAAACGCGGATCGCCGAGGCCGGTGTGTTCTACCCGATCACGCCCTCCACCGAGGGCGGGGAGCTGTATCAACAGGCGTTCGCCGAAGGCAAACTCAACGTCTTCGGGCGCAACACGATTGCCGTCGAAGCCGAGGGGGAGCACGCCGCCCAGGGTGGCGCGATCGCTCACTCGGTCTGCGGCAAGCGGGTCGTCAACTATACGTCGGGTCAGGGCGTCGTCTACGGGGTCGAGCAGTATTACCACGCCCCGGGCAAGTGTTCGACGATGGTGCTGGAGGTGGCCGCGCGCGCGCTCACCAAGCACGCGCTGAACGTGCACTGCGGACACGACGACGTCTACGGTGCGCTCGACACCGGCTGGATCATCGTCTTCGGAAAGGACGCCCAGCAGGCCGCGGACCAGGCGTTGATCCTGCGGCGCGTCACCGAGTTGAGTCTCACTCCCGGGATGAACGTGATGGACGGCTTCCTCACGTCCCATCTCGAGCGGACGTTTTACAAGCACGAGTCGGAGCTGATTCGCGAGTACCTCGGCGCGCCCGACGATTTGATCGACTGTCCAACCGAAGCCCAGCGGCGGCTGTTCGGTCCGAAACGGCGCCGCGTGCCCCGCATGATCGACCTGACCAATCCCGTGCTCCTGGGCCCCGTGCAGAACCAGGAGCACTACATGCAGGGCGTCGTGGCCCGCCGGGACAACTTCACCGAGCCGATCCTCGAATTCTTCGAGGCCGCATATCGCGATTTCGGCGGGATGACTGGCCGCCACTACGGCCTCGTCAGCCAGTACAAGACCGACGATGCCGACACGGTGTTCGTGTCGCTGGGCTCGGCGGCGGAGAACATCGAAGCGGCCGTGGACTACTTGCGCGAGCGACGAAACGCGAAAGTCGGCTCGATCCACATCAACGTGTTCCGGCCGTTCCCGGAAGCGGCGATTGTGCAAGCGCTCGCCGGCAAGAAGAACGTCATCATCCTCGAGCGTACCGACGAGCCGATGGCCGGCGACAACCCCATGGGGCGCGACGTGCGCACCGCCCTGCACAAGGCGCTGCAGCACGAGAACGGTCTGCCCGCGATCTCGACCGATCAGATGCCGCGTCTCTTCGGCGGGGTCTACGGCCTCGGGTCGCGCGACTTCAGACCGGAGCATACGATTGGTGCGTACGAGTTCGCGATTGGCGAGCGCGCGCGGAAGGACGGCAAGCGCGCCGCAGACGGCGTCTCGTTCATGGTGCTCGGCGTGGACCACCCCTTTGGGGTGAAGTCCGACGATACACCCTCGTTACTCCCCGAAGGGTCGATCGCGGTCCGCTTTCACTCGGTCGGCGGCTGGGGCGCGATCACGACCGGCAAGAACCTCGGCGCGATCATCGGCGACCTGAACGATTTGCTCTATGAACGCGACCGAATCGTCGACGAGTTCGGCAACCCGAAAGAGATCATCCACGTCAGCGCGAACCCGAAGTACGGGTCGGAAAAGAAAGGCGCCCCGACAGCCTATTTCATGATCGCGGGACCCGAGCGGATCCGGGTGAACTGCGATCTGCGCCACGTCAACGTGGTGCTGTGCTGCGATCCGAAGGCGTTCACCCACACCAACCCGCTCGACGGCATGTCGGAAGGCGGCTGCCTGCTCTGGGAGTCCGAGGAGGAAGGCGAGCAGGCCTGGGAACGCCTGCCGATCTGGGCGCGGCGGCAGATCATCGACAAGAAGATCCGCGTGTTCACGCTGCCCGGGTTCCAGATTGCGCGCAAGGCCACCGACCGCGGCGACCTGCAGCTGCGCATGCAGGGCAACGCGTTCCTCGGCGGGTTCTTCGCGGTATCGCCGCTCCTCCATGAATTCGGCATCACGCCGGAGCAGTTCCGCGAGGCCGTGCACAAGCAGTACGTCAAGAAGTTCGGCCGCCTCGGCGACGCGGTCGTGACGTCCAACATGGAGGTCATGACCCAGGGCTTCGAGCGCGTCCGCGAGATTCGCGTCGGCGAGCTCGGGGCCGCCGATCGATCGACGCTGCGCGGCCAGGCGCTGCTGCCAGTGGTCGCCGCCGACGGAGACGGCCACGGGAGCGGCTGCGGATCCGGGTGCCGCTCGCACGAGGTGCCCGACGGCCAGATGGATCGGACGCCGTTCACGCGGATCAACGACTTCAACGCCCTGTTCCGCGGGGGGTTGGGCTACAACCAGCCGGCGAACGCGTACGCGGCGCTCGGCGTCATGGCCGCGAGCAGCGGCGACACGGCGTCGAAATACGTCGCGCGGCGCGAGACGCCGCTCTATATTCCTGAAAACTGCACGCAGTGCATGGAGTGCATCGCGGTGTGCCCCGACACCGCCCTGCCCAACTGCTCGCAGGATCTGGACACGATCCTGCGAACGGCCGTCAGCCACTACGTGTCGGATGCCGGCGAGCGGGAGAAGATGCTCCACCTCGTCCCCGAGATCGAAAGCCGCACGCGGGCGATCATGCGGGAGACCCTGGCGAAGGATCCGCCGCCGCTGCAGCAGATCATCAAGACGGTGACCAACGAGGTGAATGGCTTCTCGCCGCAGGCCAAGCGCGAGTTCTTCGAGATCATCGACAAAGTGCCGCTGGCCTATCAAAAGGCGAATGCGATCTTCGCGACGCCCGAGAAGAAGACCGCCGGCGGTGGCGGCGTGTTCTCGATCTTCGTCTCGGACCTCTGCAAGGGGTGCGCGGCCTGCGTGACCGCGTGCGGCGAGCATCGTGCGCTGCGAATGGTGCTGGAAACCGAAGACGTCAACGCGGAGCACGAGAGCGGCACAGCGTTTCTGAATCTCCTGCCGGATACGCCGCAGAAGTATCTCGGACTGTACAGCGACACGCGGCCGCAGGATTCCAAGACCGCGACGCTGCGCAACATGCTGATGGTGCGGCGGAATTACGACGCGCTCGTCTCAGGTGACGGGGCCTGCGCCGGCTGCGGCGAGAAGAGCATCCTGCGGGCGATTGCCGCCGTCACCGAGGCGTTCATGCGCCCCGTGTTCCACGCGAAGGCCGACCGGCTCCGCGCCACCGCCAACCGTCTGGACACGATCGGTGTCGCCAAACTGGCCGCACTCCGCGAGCGGAATCTCGAGGAGTACACCCTCCTGCGCCAGGTTGTGGCTCATCTCCTCATGGGGCTGGGCGGCGAGGACGACAAGGACACGAAGGCGCGGATCGCCACGCACGGGCCGATCTCCGACCAGGACATCGTCGACGCGCTGACGACCGTGATGCGTCAGGAGGCGTTCAACCACAAGAACCTGCAGTCGGTTGACGGACGCCTGGCCAACGGCATGTCGGTCATGGCGATGGCGGCGCACACCGGGTGCAACACGGTCTATGGATCGACGCCGCCGAACAATCCGCATCCCTATCCGTGGATGAACTCGCTGTTCCAGGACGGCATCACCGTCGGATGGCTCATCGGTGAGAGCTTCATCGTCGACCATGGCCGCCGGTCGGTCGTCCCGGAGCGCCTGGCGGCCGCGCTGATGGACCGCGAGCAGGACGTCATCAGCCCGCGCGAGTACTACGAATACGTGCACTTCAGCGACGCGGTCATGACCGATCAGGAGATCCTCGAGCTGCCGAAGGTGTGGGTCGTCGGCGGCGACGGCGGTATGGGCGACATCGGCTACCAGAACATGTCGAAAGTCGTGCTGCAGAACCGCCCGAACGTGAAGGCGGTGATGCTCGACACGCAGGTGTATTCCAACACCGGCGGCCAGAACTCGGACTCGACGCCGATGCTGGGCGGCAACGACATGAACATGTTCGGCGCGGCCACGCAGGGCAAGAATGTCGAGAAGAAGACGGTGGCGGAGACGTTCCTCGCCGGGCACGGCTCGCCCTTCGTCGCGCAGGTCTCGATCGCGAATGCCCCGAAGCTGTACCGGGCGATCCTGGACGGCGTCGAGTACCGCGGCACGGCGTTCCTCCAGTGCTTCACGACGTGCCAGCCCGAGCACGGGGTGGCCGACGACATGGCGCTCGACCAGGCGCAGCGCGTGCGCGATTCCCGTGGCGCGCCGGAGTTCGTCTTCAATCCACGTCTCGGCGAAACCTATCAGGAGGCCATCGACATCAAAGGCAACCCCTCGGTTGACCTGGATTGGTACGAGACCAAGTTGAAGGGCTCGAACGAGCCGTATCGGTACACGGTGGCCCACTGGTGCGCCACCGAGGCGCGCTTCCGCAACCATCTGAGGAAAATCAAGCAGGACGATGTCGCGAAACTGATCCCGCTGGAGAACATGCTGGTGCGCATCACCCAGCAGGATGTGGTCTACCGACGGTATCTGCATCCGGATCACCGCTCGTTCGTTCCGGACTTCGGCGTCTATATCAAGGTCCAGGGAGTCAACGGCGATGCCGAGTACCGGTCGATCTCGCGGCAGCTGGTGCTCTTCTGCGTGGAACGCCGCAAGGCGTGGCGCATGTTGCAGAGCAAGGCTGGCATCGAGAATCGGGAATACAAGGCGCAGCGCGCCGTACTGGCCGACGTGGACGCCGGCAGGATCTCCAAAGCCGATCTGTTCGCGCGTGCCGAGGAGTTGATAAAAGAGCGGATGCCGAAGCCGGCGCCGGCACACAGGCCGGCCGAGCCGAGAGCCGCCGCGACGGGACCGGCCATCCCGCCCGCTGCGGCGCGGCCTCCCGCACCAGCCACGCAACCAGGCGGCGCATCGACGGCCTAGGGTTGCGTCGAGTTCAACGAACCCGCTCTTGCTGAGCCTGTTGAACGACGAGCTGTCCCTCGTGATTCGACTGGTTCATCAGGGGCGATGTCTGCCAAAATCCTGCCGCGTCTCTTGCGAAAGGACCGACTATGAAGCGAAGCGCGAGTGCTGTGTGGAATGGAGGGCTGAAAGACGGGCAGGGCACCGTCTCGTCGGAAAGTGGCGCGCTGTCCTCGACGCCTTACAACTTCCGGCAGCGGTTCGAGAACGAGAAGGGGACGAACCCCGAGGAACTTGTTGCCGCCGCGCACGCTGCGTGCTTTTCGATGGCGCTGTCGCTGTTCATGGCGAACGAAGGATTGACGCCGGAGAGTATCGACACGACCGCGACGGCCAACTTCGAGAACGTCAACGGCGCCTGGACCGTGACGTCGAGCCACCTGGAGACTCAAGTCAAGAGCCCGAGCGCCGATCCGGCGAAATTTCAGAAAGCCGCGGAAGGGGCGAAAGCCGGCTGTCCGATCTCGCGCCTCCTGAACACGACCATCACGATGAACGCCAGGCTTGTCTGACGTCGTGGGTCGGCATGGTGCCAAGGACGCGCTGCACGGGTTCGAACCGCGCCCTACGGCCGGTTCGAGACGTCGCCCGGCACGTAGTGGACGTACGCATTCAGGAGAGTAATGGTCTCGGCCTTGTCGTCCAGGTCGACCGCCATCAGGTCGCGCATCGAGATGATGCCGGCCATCCGTTCGTTGTCGAGCACGATCAGATGCCGAATGCGCGCCTGACGCATCCGGTCGAGACACTTTTCATAGCTGTCGCCGACGTCCGCCACGACGAGCGTGGACGACATCACGTCGCGAACGAGCGTGCGCGCCGGATCGATGCCCGCGGCGACGATGCGAACGAGTGCGTCACGCTCGGTGAAGATGCCGACGATGCGATCCCCGTCGGTGACTGGCACGGCACCGATGTGACGGTCGGCCATGACGCTCGCCGCCTCCTTCACCGAGGTCATGCAGTCGACTGTCACGATGTCCTGCCCGCGGACAATGTCTCTGGCGGATTTCATGCGATCCTCTCCGCGCTGGCGCGCTGTCGGTGGACGCGTCTGTTGGGCGACGAAGGACGGCTGGAGGAAACGTCTGAGCGGCGCACCGTCGATGGCTCGACAAATTCTCCGCGCGGCGCGCCGTCGATCTTCAAGGTGGCGCCTCCCTGGCGGGCCAGCCGAACAAGGTCGGATGAGTGGCTGGCGTAATCCCTGCCATTCTACGCGGCTCGTTCGAGTCGTCAAGAGACGTTCACGAAAGGGGACCTCTAGTTTCGGACTGCTGGGGTTGTTCGGAAACACAACCGGCGAGGCGACTGGCGATCAGCGGTCGGAGAGGATCGACAGCGGATCGACGGCGAGCGCGCGGCGTGCGGGGAGCACGCATCCGATCGCGACCTCGCCGGCGACCACGAGCGCGGCGGCCAGGTAGCCCCTAACGCCAGGCGGTCCGGCATCCGGCGTGATGCGCATGAGCCACCGCGCGACGATCACCGAGCCGATCGAACCGGCGGTGATGCCGGCGCCGGCAAGGCGCACGCACTCCGCGATCATCTGACGGATCACTCGCCAGCCGCGCGCGCCGAGCGCCAGCCGCAGCGCGATCTCGCGCTGACGTTGGTGCGCCGATTCCGCCAGCGCGCCCTGGACGCCGAGCATGCCCAGCGTCACACCCAGCCCGGTCAGCACCACGACGAGGACCGCCGCGAGACGGTCCGGTGCCAGCGCGCTACGCGCGAGATGTGCGTTGAGCGTCATCACCACCGCGCCTTCGCCGCCGGAGACTTGCTCGATCTGGCGGCGCACCGATCCGACCGCGGCGTCGTTCGCCTGGTCCACACCAATGATCAGTGTCATTCGCGGCAAGTAATGCTGCGACATCGGCAGGTAGATCGCCGGCTGCTGCGGGCGCTGCGATGCGCGCAGCACCGGGGAGCGGACGACGCCGACGATCTCGGTGCGGTGGCCGTCACGGTCGATGACCGCACTGCCCACCGCATGGCCGCCGAAATCGCGTTCGGCCGCTTCGCGGTTGATCACCGCGACACGGCAGGCTTCCGGATCGAGGACATCCGGAAACACGCGGCCCGCATCGAGTGAGAATCCCATCGACTCGAAGTAGCCCGGCGAGACGACCTGCGTGTCGAGTGCCGCCGTTGCTGGCGCGGCGCCTGACCCCAGATGAAACACCGTCTGCCCGCCACGACCGAACGGCGGTGGCGCCTGCTCTGCGTAGTAATAAACAGCAGGCTGTGGGGGTTCGTCCTTTCGTGGTGGCTTCGCGCCGACAACGCCGACGATCTCGAGGCGCTTCCCCTCGGAATCGACAATCGCCCGGCCAACGGCGTCGCCGGCAAACATGATCTCTGCAGCACGCACATTCACGAGAACGACCCGGCACGCGTCCGGCGTGTCGACGCCCGCAAACATCCGACCGGCGACCGGCCGTGCGGCGACCTGCGCGAGCGACTCGCGTGTGAACGCCACCGCGTCCGCGACGACGTCGCGCACCTGCGTCGCTGGAAGGTCGACGCGCATCGACTGCTCGGCAGAACGGCTGCCGGGAAGCCGTGCCGCCCATGCGGTCGTCGCCACGTGCGGCAGCGTCGCGACCGCACGCTCGACGTCCTGGAAGTATCTGGCGCCGGCGTCGGCTCGTGTGAACCCGGACGACGCCTCGACGATGGCGACGATCGTCTGCTCGAGGCGACGGCCGGCGCTCGTCTCGAGCGCGCTGCGGAAGCCTCTCATGAGAAGCATCGCCGCGACGATGAGGAGGCTGCCGCACGCCAACTGCGCGATGACCAGCCCGCGGCGCAGGCGATGCATCGCGCGCGACGGTCCAGCGGTTTCGCGCTGCAGCACGATCGCCGGCTGCCGCCATCGCGTCTCGAGGAGTGGCAGCAGCCCGCACGCAATCGTCACTGCGACGCAGGCGGCACACGCCGCGGCGATCGCGCGCACATCCGGCGCGAACGTCAGCTGCCGGGCATCCTCCTCGAAGAACAGCGCCGGTACGATCCATACCGTCCATACCGCCAGCACGACACCCGCCGCACCGCCGGCGAGCGAGATGAGCAGGCTGTCGGCGAACAGCTGCCGGGCGAGATGATGCCGTCCGCACCCCAGCGCGACGCGCGTCGCCGTTTCGTGCGCGCGTGCCGACCCCCGCGCGAGCAGCAACAGCGCGACGTTGGCGCAGGCGATGAAGAAGACCGCGTCCGTGGCGGCGCGCAGCAGGCCGTCGGCGCGCGCGAACGCCGCCGACATCTCTGCCGCGTCGAGCGTTCGGTCGGACGCCGGCACCATCTGATTGGCCGCACGCCGGGAGACGATGCCCTCGCTCAGGCCGCGCACGAAGCCGTGCACGGCGGCGGTGCAGCCGATGCCGATCGCGATCGTCAGCACCAGCGCGAGCGTCACGCCCGGAGTCCCGACCAGGCCGCGTGCCGAACGGCGGAGATCCGTCAGCATCGATTCCCGTCGTGCGAAGAACGTACCGCCATGCACACGGCGGCAGTTCGATCAGCCGTCGCGCGCGAGTGTCCAATCGTGGGATCGCGCTGTCTGGGTTCGACGTGGAACGGCCGAGTCGCGCTCGCGTGGCCGAGCGCCCATCGGCTATCGCAGGTCGTTGTAACGCACCGCGACGATCTCGAGGCGCTCCGGTCCACGCGGCGCGCGAAGCGTCACCGTGTCGCCGACTCTTGCCGTCAGCAGCGCCCTGGCCAGCGGAGATCGCCAGGACACACGTGCGTCGCCCGAATCGAGCTCGTCCACGCCGACGATGGTGACCTCGCGCTCGCCGCCCGTCTCGTAGCGGATCGTGACGGTCGCGCCGAAGTGCACCCGATCGTGCGTCTTGCCCGCGTTGTCCACCACAACGGCCCGGTCGAGACTCTTCGACAGATACCGGATACGCCTGTCGATTTCGCGCAGCCTCCGCTTCCCGTAAATGTAGTCGCCATTCTCCGAGCGATCGCCGTTGCCCGCGGCCCACGCCACGGTGGCGACGATCGGCGGCCGCTCCACCTTCCACAGGCGCGTGAGCTCCTCATGTAGTCGTCGATACCCACCCGGCGTGATGTAGTTCTTGACCTCGTCAGCCATGGACCGTCGAATAACGGAGGATACCCGAATCCCCTTGTAACGTAGGGCGCAGATTGATCGCGGTTTCGGCTCGAAGGCCGACACTCCGGGCGGGGTTGCTATACTCCCGGCGATGGCCACGATCAATCGTCGCATCGCTGCCTCGATCGAAGGTGACTTCGTCGTCTTCATCATCGGCGCGCGGATCAACCGCTGGTGGAAACTGCCGAAATATCTGTGGTTCCTCTCGACCATGCCGAAGATGATCGCGGAGGTCGCCGCGCGGCCCGACAGCGGCTTCCTCGGAGCGGAACGCCTCGGCCTGACGACGAACGTGCAGTACTGGCGGTCGTTCGAGCAGTTGATGGCCTACTCGCGCGACCGCGATCAGACCCACTACCCGTACTGGGTGAAGTTCAACAAGGAAATCGGTTCGAACGGCGACATCGGCATCTGGCACGAGACGTTTCCTCGTGCGGGCCGGCGAATACGAGTGCATCTACAACAACATGCCCCTGCGAGGCCTGGCGAAAGCCGCCAATCAGGTCGATGCGGTCGGCCGCGCCGGCACGGCGACGGGGCGACTGGGCCGCACCGATGGCAACGATGCGCCGATCGACGTCCGCGGAACCGAGCGAGGCGCGTAGCACGATTCGCGTTCCAAGTCGCTGATTTGGAAGCCGAACCAGCTATGCTGGCGCCATGATGGCGCTCCGCGGCGCGGTCCGAGCCTTGTGGGCACGGCCTCAGCTGTCGCTCATGGCCGTCGCGCTCCTCGCGCTCGGTACTGGCGCGAACACGATCCTGTTCGCCCTCGCCGATGCCGTGATGTTCCGGCCGTTTCCCTTCGCCGGCCAGGATCGGCTCGTCATCGGCGGTGGTGTGCAGGCCGGTCACCGTTCGGAGATTCCGTATCCCGATTTCGTCGACTGGCGGACGAGGGCGCACAGCTTCGACGACCTCGCGGCGATCGCCTCGTGGAACTGGACCGGCACGCTGCAGGCCGACGAGCCCGCGCCGTTGGAGTATCGCGCCGTCTCCGGCAACTTCTTCGACGTGCTCGGCGCCGCGGCGGCGCTCGGTCGCACGCTGACGGCGGCCGACGACCGACGCGGCGCCGCGCTGGCAATCGTGCTGAGCCATGGTTTCTGGCAGCGGCAGTTCGGCGGCGATCGGCGCGTGATCGGACGATCGGTGCGCCTCGGGCGCCGGCTTTACACGATCGTCGGCATCATGCCGCCGGCGTTCTCGTACCCGGAGCGGCCCGATGCGTGGGTCGCGATCGTGCCCGCCGTCGAACGATTCCCGGTTCCCGGCCAACCCGACTTCGTCGACGACCGCGATGTCAGCGTGCTGCTCGTCATCGGCCGTCTGAAGCCTGACGTGCGGATCGAGACGGCGCGATTGGAGGTCGACCGCATCGTGCGGGACCTTGCGGCCGCGTACGGACGGACGGGCCGCATGGCGTCGACGCTGGCGCCACTCGTCGACGATGTGATCGGCTCTGCCCGGATTCGCCTGTGGGCCTTGCTGGCGGCGGTTGCACTCCTGCTGACCGCCGCGGCCGCGAATGTCGCTGGCCTGTTCCTCGTGCACATGTCCGCGCGGCGGCGCGAGTTCGCCATTCGGATGGCGCTCGGCGCGTCAACCGGTGCAATAGCGCGCGAGCTGCTGTGTGAAGCGGCGCTGGTGACAGCCCTCGCAAGCGGCCTCGCGTTCGCCATCGCGCGTACCGCGCTGCCGCTGCTCCTGGCCGTCGTTCCGCAGGATCTTCCGCGAGTGGAACAGGCCGTGATCGGCGTACGTGCGCTCGTCTACACCGCCGGCGTCGGCACGTTCGTGACCGCCGTGTGCGTGCTCGTGCCGCTGCTGACGGTGCGCGGCTCACGGCTCGAGCAGATACTTCGCGATGGCGGCCGCACCGCTACTGGCAATCGACACAACCGGAGGGCGCGGCGCCTTCTGGTCGTGGCGGAGATCGCGATCGCCGTCCTGGTACTGTCGGGCGCGGCGCTCCTGTATCGAAGCGTCGCCAGCCTGGCCCATCTCGACGTCGGGTTTGTGGCTGATCGGCTCGTCGCGATCGAGGTCCACGCGCCATCGGTGCAGACGGCGGACAGGACGAGAGAGCACCAGTTCTACACGCGTCTCATCGACGCGCTTCGCACCCTGCCGTCGGTCGAATCGGCTGCTGGCGTTGCCGGTCGTCCGCTGAAGAGACCCACCGGCCTCGATTCGTCCTGGCAGCGCGACGGGCAGACCATCGAGGAGGCGAAACGGAATCCGTGGGCGAACCTCGAGACCGTCACGCCAGGGTACTTCGAGACAATGGGCATTCGGCTCCTCGAAGGGCGAAGGTTCACCGACGACGATCGGATGGAGACCGCGCCCGTGACGGTTGTCGGCGAGACGTTCGCGCGGCGGACGTGGCCCGGCACGTCCGCGATCGGCAAGCGACTGCGGGGTCACGGCTTCGACGAAAAACGCCGCGTTCCGCCATGGTGGACCGTCGTCGGCGTCGTGGCCGACGTTCGGTACCGCGATCTGCGCGCACCGTCGCTCGACCTGTACGTGCCGTACGATCAGGCGGAGTTCTCGATCGGCGACGTCGTGATCCGTGCTCGCGGGCCGGCGCAGGCGGCCGTCGCCGCGATTCACGCGCGCGTGCGCTCCGTGGATCCGGACGGGGCGATCCGCATCGCGCTGATGCCTGACGAAATCGCGCGCGAGCAGATGCCGTGGCGCGCGAATCTGCTCTTCTTCGCGTTCTTTGCGGCGCTCACCGCGTTCATCGCGCTCGTCGGCCTTTACGGCCTGCTCGCGTCGCTCGTCGCGGAACAGGCCCACGAATTCGGCGTCAGGTTGGCTTTGGGCGCTACCACCGGACGTGTGATCAGCGAAGTGCTGGCCGCCGCCGGCCGCACCGCGTTCGTCGGCGTCGGCCTCGGTTGTATCGGAGCCGCGGCCGCGGGCCGCGGCGTGCAGGCCATGCTGTTCGGCGTGAGTCCTCTCGACGCCGTCGCGCTGACGACAGCTCCAGTGGTGATTCTCATCCTCGGGGTCACGGCGTCGGTGATCCCCGCGCGGCGGGCGGCCCGGATCGACCCGATCGTTTCCCTCCGGGCCGAGTAACTGTTCGCCCCGCACCCGTCGGCGGGGGAGGCGGCCCTGGTGTTTCCTATCGTCCTAATCTTTCCTATTGTCTGGCGTCGCGATGTTCTTGGAATGCACGGTCATTGAAATCACTGTCAAAAATTGACAGGCACGCGGCCGCGACCGCTTTGTATACTCCGCCGCGGCACGTGTTGTCAGCGCGGCCGCCGCCTCACCTTCTTGATTTTGCTTCGGTCGCGCCCGACAGTTCGTTACTGCAGCGGTCGCGACGCGCACCAGGCGAAGGAAACGGCATGAGTATCGAAGTCAGGCCGCTGGGCGTCAAGTGCAACATCCAATGTCAGTACTGCTACCAGAACCCGCAGCGGGATGCCGGCAATGTTCCCGGCGATTTCGACCTTCCGAAGATGAAGGCGGCGCTCGAGCGGGCCGGATCGAGTTTCACGATTTTCGGCGGGGAGCCGCTGCTGGTGCCGGAACACGTCCTCCAGGAATTGTGGGCGTTCGGCAAGGAGCGGTTCGGTAGCAACGGCATCCAGACGAACGGAACGCTCATCAACGATCGCTTCATCGACCTGTTCAAGAAGTACAGCGTGCACGTCGGTATCTCGATCGACGGCCCGGAAGAGCTGAACGACGTGCGATGGGCGGGGAGCGTCAAGGCGACTCGCGAAGCGACCGCCAGGACCCACGCCGCGATCGAGCGGCTGGTGCGCGAAGGGCTCACGCCCAGCCTCATCGTCACCCTGCACCGCAACAACGCGACGGCGGACAAGCTGCCGCGAATGCGCGACTGGTTCCGATACCTCGACATGCTCGGCATCACGAGCGCGCGGCTGCACGATCTCGAGATCGAAGGGCCGGCGATCGGCGCGAAATACGGGCTCACCGTCGACGAGCAAATCGCCGCCTTCCTCGAATTCGCGGCGCTCGAGCTCCAGCTCCGGCAACTGCGGTTCGACGTGTTCTCCGACATTCGCAAGATGCTGATGGGCGACGACGACAACACCACCTGCGTGTGGAACGCCTGCGACCCGTACACGACGCGCGCCGTGCAGGGTGTCGAGGGCCACGGGCAGCGCAGCAACTGCGGCCGGACGAACAAGGACGGGATCGACTTCGTGAAGGCCGATCGGGAGGGCTTCGAGCGCTACCTCGCGCTGTACCATGCGCCGCAGGCGGTCGGCGGCTGCCAGGGCTGCCGCTTCTTCCTGATGTGCAAGGGACAGTGCCCCGGCGGATCGATCGGCGGAGACTGGCGCAACCGATCGAGCAAGTGCGACCTGTGGATGGCACTGTTCGAACGCTTCGAGGCGGAGCTGATCGCGGAGGGCAAGACCCCTCTTTCGGTGAGCCCGCGGCGAGGCGCGATCGAAGCCTACGCGCTGCAGCAATGGGCATCGGGCCGGAGCGCCTATCTCGGTCAAGAGCTCGCTCGACTCGAGCCGCGCGTGAGCGCGGCATGAGCGTCCCCGACGCTGGAACCGCACCGCCGGTTACAGCCCTCGAAGCGTTCGAGCTGGACCGCCTCCCGCACGTACTGCCCGATTTCACACGCGTGAGCTGGGTGAGCGACCGCGCACGCGGCGTGTGGGAGCCGAGGATCGCCCGCGTCGGCGCCGCGTGGAGCCAGATCGAGTGGCAGTCCGTCGTCTCCGGGATCCGGCGCTGCACCTTGATATCGGTCATGTCGGAACAGCTCGTGCCGCGAACCGCGGAGTGGGCCGGCCACGGTTTGAGTGCCATGCCGGTGGCGATGTCGGGAACGTCGCCCGGCTACGCGAGCACGTCGATTGCGCCCCGCGTCGGCGAGCCGTTCGAGTACCGCGTCGCGATCGGAGCGCTCACCGATGTCGCGGCGTTGAAGGAGGCGATGGACGCTGGCGACGACTCGACGATGGGCGCGCTGCTCGGGTTTCCGGAGTGCTGCATCGAGTTCTTCCGGAAGACGTGGGTGGAGGAGTCCTGTGTCGACACGACGTGGGCGATGGCGGCGCGCAGCGCGCGACCAGACGCCACGGGCCGTCTGATCGAAATCAGCGCCGACATGCCGTTCCAGGCCAACATCCTCTGGCGGTGGATCGGCCCGCGGGCCGTGCCGCACCTGCCGTGCTCGTTTGGCTGCCGCGCCACGGTGGACTTCGCGAACCGGCTGATGACGCTCGGTCGAACGATCGGCTTCGCAGCCGAGATGGACTGGCTCGAGGAGATCCTGAACTGGCCGGCCTCCTGGTCGGGACTTCACGGCATCGCGGAGATCAAGACTCCCGTGCTGAAGGCCTCCACTCGAACAGATGCGACTGCACACGAATTCATCGTTCGCCGGCACGGTCGCCGCCTTCCCGAAGAAACACCAGCCGGCCTCGTCTTTCCGTTCCGCACCCCAGAACGACCCGGCACGACGCATACGCTGGCGTTTCGGAAGGGGCTGGAAGCGCCCATCGCGATCAACCAGGAGCCGCCGGCGTGGTACGCCTCCGACAACGGCTTCAGCGCGAGGGCGGCGATGGACGAGGCGCACCGGCCGATCGTGGAGCTCGCGGTGTCGACGCTCGGCGCGACCGGCACGGTGATCGATCTCGGATGCGGCAACGGGGCACTGCTGAAAAAAATCGCCGAGGCTCGCCCGGGTGTCGTGCCGTTCGGCGTCGACACCGACGAGACGAAACTCGAGCACGCGAGGCTGCTGCAGCCCGCCTTCGGCGCGAACTTCGTCGCCGGCAACATGTTCGAGCGGATTCCGCTCGACGCCGACACGGTGTACAGCCTGGTCATCCTCATGCCGGGACGACTTCTCGAAGTGAACGAGAGCTCACGCTGTCAATTGCGGGAGTGGCTCCGCGGGCACTTCCAGCAGCTCCTGGTCTACGGCTACGGAGACTGGCTGACGCGCTACGAAGGACTGGCGGGGCTCGCGGCTCGAGCGGGGCTGACGGTCGTGACGCTTCATTTCGGCGGCACGGCCGGCCTGGCCCGCTTCGCCGATTGAGAACGTCCGCAAGGGTTCGACGAAGGACCCAGCACGGAGGCGACGATGGCGGATTCTCGAGACGACGAGAGACCCGACGATGCGACTCGCGATGCCGACGTCTCCGCGCGTCAGAAGGAATTCACCCGCCGCGCCTTGATCCGCGCCGGCTGGGTCGCGCCGCTCGTGACGACGGTGAACATCCCGTCGGCCTCCGCCCAAAGCCCGACGCCGCACAATGATGCTCATGGCGATTCAGCGCACGTGGACGACATCAGTATTCACCTCGACGGCCACCTCGACACATCCGGGCCTGTGCACCTGGATCACGCCGACCACACCGACGCCCCGCATACCGATGCACCGCACACCGATGCCCCGCATACCGACACGCCGCATACGGACGCTCCACATACCGATACGCCGCATACCGACGCCCCGCATACCGACACGCCGCCGCACAGCGACGCCCCGCACACGGATGCGCCGCACACCGACGCCCCGCATACCGACACGCCGCCGCATAGCGACGCTCCGCACACGGATGCGCCGCACACCGACGCGCCGCATACCGACGCGCCGCACCAGGATGTCCCGCATACCGACACACCAACGCCGCACACTGACGCGCCGCATACCGACACGCCGCACACCGACACGCCGCATACGGACACGCCTCCGCATCAGGATGTCCCGCATACGGACACGCCGCCGCACAGCGATGCTCCGCATACCGACGCGCCTCATACGGACGCGCCGCACACGGACACGCCGCCGCATACTGATGTCCCGCATCAGGATACGCCGGCGCACACCGATGTCCCGCACACGGACACACCGCCGCACACTGACGTCCCGCATCAGGATACGCCGCCGCATACCGACGTCCCTCACTCGGACGCACCACACCTCGACCATGGCGATCACAGCGACATACATGGTGATTTCTCGTTCACCGACCACACCGACGGCGGGCATTCCGATCACGTTGATGACCTGCTTCACAAGGACCACACCGACACGACCAGTCACTCTGATCACAGCGACAACTCAGGGCCGGGCCATCTCGATACTCCTCCCCAGCACCCACCGCACGGGGACCACTGGGATGTGCGCCATCGTGATCACGACGACAAGAACACCACCCCACCGCACGACGACCACCTGGATGTCCCGTATACGGATCATTACGACCACAACCATCGCGATCACACGGATTCGGGGAGCTATCAGGATCACACGGACGATCCCCACTCGGATCAAGGCCACACGGACGGTCACGACGACCACGCCGACTCGATTCACGTCGATAGCCACGGTGACAGCGGTGGCCATGCGGACTCGCATGCCGACGAACACGCCGACACGGCGCGCGCGGTCGCGCACATCGATGTCTCTCTACATACGGACGAGACGCACCGGGACATCAGTCACGTCGACTTCCATGGCGATTCCGGCAGGTTGGGGACATCCAGCCATGCGGACAAGCACGGTGACTCTGGCAGGCGATGAGCCGCGAACAACAGAGTGGACAGGAATCAGCAGGGACTGACCTGCAATGGCTACAATAGCCGCCTGAGGATTGGGGAGCTGGTAGCGACAGCTCCGTCACGGAGATGAGCCCATGAATATCCTGCTGTGGACGCTCCAGGTGTTGCTCGCCGTGGTCTTTGTCGCGCATGGCGCGATGATGCTCTTCCCGCCGGCGGCGGTCGCCGAGCTGATGAACGCCTCGCTGGCGCGATGGTTTCAAGTCTTCATCGGCGTCGCCGAAATTGCGGCGGCGATCGGGCTGACGCTTCCAGGCATCACACGGATCCAACCATGGCTGGTCTCGTGGGCTGCCGCCGGTCTGATGATCGTCATGATCTGCGCGACGGCTTACCATCTCACGCGCGGCGAGATCAGTTCTGCCATCACGACGGCTGTCCTGCTCGTCATGGCGACCATCGTGGCCTACATGCGCTGGCACGCCGTGCCGATCCGGTCTCGAATCGCCGCCTAGAGACCGCCCCGCTCGGCTTCTCGCTCGACGAGTGCCAGTGAGGCGTGCCAGCCTCGCCCCGCAGTAGAATCTCTCCCCGCGTTCATGGACCTCAGTCCATTCCGGTACCGCGACTATCGATTGCTGTACATCGCCCAGTTCGTGTCGCTGCTCGGCACGATGGTCACCTATGTCGCGCTGCCGTACCAGATGTATCGCCTGACCGGTTCATCTTTTTCGGTCGGACTCCTCGGACTCGTCGAGCTGGTGCCGCTCCTGGCGACCGCGTTCATCGGCGGCGCGATCGCTGATGCGGTCGATCGCCGCCGCATCGCGATCGCCACCGACGTGGCGCTCGCCGCCGGCAGCGGCGCGCTCGCGGTCGTCGCCTCCACGGGCGCGTCGGCGCCGGTGCTGTATCTGATCGCCGCCTGGATGGCCGCCGTAACCGGGCTGCAGCGTCCGGCGATCGAGTCGCTCGTTCCGCGCCTCGTCGAGAAGCACGAACTTCCCGCGGTCGCGTCGCTGGCAATCGTTCGCGGCAGCGTCGGCATGATCGCCGGCCCCGCCATCGGCGGCGTGCTCATTGCCTCCGCGGGCCTGACCGTCACCTATCTCACGGACGTCGCGTCGTACGCCGCGTCGCTCGTGTGTCTCTCGTTGATCAGACCGATGCCGCCGCCGGAAGGATCCGAGCGGCCGAGCATCGCCGCGGTCGTCGAGGGATTCAGGTACGCGCGCAGCCGTCAGGAACTGGTCGGCACGTATGTCGTCGACTTCGTCGCGATGGTCTTCGGCATGCCGCTCGCGCTGTTTCCCGCGCTGTCGGATCGGCTCGGCGGCCCGTCCGTTCTCGGCTTGCTCTACGCCGCACCCGCAGTCGGCGCGCTCGGCGCGAGCCTCACGAGCCGATGGTCACCTCGCGTGCAACGCCATGGCCTCGCCGTGATGGTGGCGGCCTCCGTCTGGGGACTGGCGATCGTCGGCTTCGGCTTCTGCACGACGCTGTGGCCGGCGCTGTTCTATCTCGCGATCGCGGGCGGTGCCGACGCCGTCAGCGGCATCTTCCGGATGACGATGTGGAACGAGACGATTCCTGACGCGCTGCGCGGCCGATTGGCGAGCATCGAGATGGTGAGCTACATGAGCGGCCCGCTGCTCGGCCACCTGGAGGCTGGGTCGGTGGCGGCGGCGTTCGGCGTGACCGCGTCGGTCGTGTCGGGCGGCGTCTTCTGCGTAATCGGAGTCCTCGCTTGCGGCATCTGGCTGCCGCGCTTCGTCGGGTACGACGCGCAGAAGTTCAAGGCCGATCACATTCTCGAGAAAGCATCGAATTAGCCAGGGCGAGTCGCGCCTGTCTGTTCGAGTGAACGGGTTCGTTCGCACGTCTCCGGCAGCCGTATAATCCGTCGATCAAACAGAGGTCTACCAGCGGTGCGATCCGCACCTCCGCCCGGACATAGCCGTTTAGGTGTCCGCATGCATCACAAAAGGAACGGACGATATGGAGGTCAAGCGCCACGCCAGCCGGTCGCGCCTCCCGTTTATCGTCCGCACGCGCACAAGGTCGTCCAGCCGAGCGCGATCTCGCAAGGACGACACTCACCCACGGTGCCGCAAGCATACCGTCCGCAACAACAGGTCGGGCCATCGGCAGTCTATCGTTCAACCCCTGATCAATTGAAGGGGCAACTCGCCACGCCGCGGCACGTAGAGTCGAGCGTCGTTGGTCAGCGATCGCTCCAGCCCGTGCCAAATCTCGCAGTCGATCGATCAGCCCGTCGCCACCGCAGCGACCGCATGTCGTCGACCTCCGCAACGCGCGCCGCTGGTCAGTCGGCACAGGCCGCGCTCACGTGTATCGCGCCGCGACGCATGCTCGCCGGCAACGCCTCATGTCGGGCCCAGGCAGCGAATAGCGCTGCGTCCCACTGTGCGCCGGTGAGGCACAGTGCGATACAACCGATGATGTTGTCGTCCGCGTGGTCCTCGGTGAAAGAGAGCTACTACGGGTTGACTGAACAGGAAATGTCAAAGGTACGGCAGCGCAAGCCGATAGACATCTTGTTCGCTCCAGTTCACGGCAGTTTCACGGCGCATGATCTTACTGTCGATTTACATGTCAGCGCGGCCGATCCAAATCAGAACGTCCAGGGCAAATTGAACGCCGCGTTGAAGAAGGCGAAAGCGTTGATGGAGTTTGCGGCCGATGTACACGGCCTCAACGTGAATAAAGGCAAGATCGTCATGCGGCCGACCGGAGGTGTTGTGGTCAAACAAATGGTCGAGCTGCTGGCGTTTCTCGGCCTCGGCATGTTTGAAAAGATGTCGCTGAACGAAAAGGTCGAGATGCTCAAGACGATGCGCAAAGCGCGCGTTCAGTCGACGAATGCCAAAATCAGTGCGATCAAACAAAAACGAGATGCGCGCTTGAAAAAAGAGGGCCTGGATGTGGTTCTGGAGGCGCGAAAGCAATTACCCAAGGACTATGAGCCATCACCAGGATTCGCCAAGCTGCTCTCGCGCGCCGAAGCGATTCAGGGCGAACCACAGGGGGAAATTGATGAACTGATTTCGATTACGGGCGAGCGTACGGGCTCATATATGGGCGAGGCATTTTTTGACGAGCACGCCTATCTGCTTCAGTCCTTGATCGGACGAGGTGGGCAGAATACCTTTACTGTAAGCGCTTATGGACTGGTCAATGAGCTTCCCCAGGACAGTCCGGAGGATATCGAGATTATCAGGCAAATAGCCCAGAGTGAGAATGCATTGTTATTGACTAACGACGCGGGGCAGAAGGCCAGAGAGGTCTACATGGCCAAACTGCGGCGGAAAGCCGCGAGCCTGAGTATCACGATCTATTACGGACAACTTGGTGAAGTCATCAAGTTGACGTCATGAGTTAGTGGCAGTAACCCGCCGCATCTTTCTCGCCGCCGCGGCGTCCTTTGGTGCGTCGCTGGCGTACGCGCAGGGCCGGCCGCAGGCGTCGCGCGTCCGCTGGGTCGAGCGGCGCGAGTGGTTCGCCGAAGGTGTGGCGTCGGGCGACCCGGATTCCGACAGCGTGCTGCTGTGGACGCGCGTCTCGTCGAGTCGGTCAGACGTGACGCCGCTGACAGTCGAAGTCGCGGAGGATGCCGGCTTCACTCGTGTCGTCGCCTCCTCTCCAGCGCGCGCCTCCGCGGCGGCGGACCGCACGTGCCGCGTGCTCGTCTCCGGCCTGCAGCCTGCGCGAACCTATTGGTATCGCTTCTCAGCGAAGGAGGGATACGGCAGCCGAATCGGGCGGACGCGGACGGCCCCCGCCGCGGACGATCCGCGCAGCGTGCGCTTCGCGTTCGTGAGCTGCCAGAACATCTGCGAGGGATCGCAGCACGCCTATCGGCGCATGATCGCGGAGGACGAGCGCGCGCCGTCAGGAACCGATCTGGATTTCGTCCTGCACCTGGGTGACTTCGTCTACGAAGTCGTCACCTATCCGGAGGACACGCCAGATGGCCGCCGCTACGATCGGCGTCTGCGCGACGCGGTCCGCTACGCGGACGGCGAAGCCGTGGCGGGGTTCCACGTGCCGGCGACCCTCGCCGACTACCGCATGCTGTACCGCGCCTACCTGCACGACCCCGACATCCAGGATGCGCGCGCCCGGTGGCCCTTCGTCGCGATGTGGGACAACCACGAGTTCTCCTGGCTGGGCTGGCAGTCGTTCCAGCGTTTCGAAGGGAAGGCGCGCCCCGCGCAGACCCGCAAGGTGATGGCCAACCAGGCGTGGTTCGAATACCAGCCGGCGCGGGTCGTCGTGCGCGCCGGTCGATCGCTCGAACGATTTCAGGCGCAGCCGGTGAAGGACGCGCCGATCGAAGAGTTCGACGAGCATGGACTCGGCCGCGAGCCCAACAACCTCGCGGCGATCGAGAGCCTGCGCGCGTACCGCACGCTTCGCTGGGGCCGGCTGCTCGATCTGATCGTGACCGATCAGTACAGCCATCGATCGGAGGAACCGTCCAGCCGGCCCGAGGCTCGCGCGCTGACGCTGCCGGCGTTTCCCGAGATGTTGCCCGAGGAGGTGATGCGCGCGCTCGACGCCGGCGCAGCCGATGCGAATGGCCACCCGCCGACTCTCCTCACGGCGAGCGGTGGATCGGTCCCCAATTATCGGAAGGACGCGCCTGCGCAGACCCTGCTCGGCATCGAGCAGAAGACGTGGTTCCTCGATCAGCTTCGCCGCTCGCGCGCCACTTGGAAGGTGTGGGGCAACTCGCTCGGCACGCTCGACTGGCGCGCGGATCCGCAGCGCCTGCCGTCCGGGCTGACGACACCGTGGCCCGGCCAGGGCTACGCGGTCTTCGGCGGCGGAGGCGACTACGGAACCGCCTACACCGAGCGCGGCGAGATCTACGACGTCATTCGGACAGAGGGAATCACCGGGTTCGTCACCGTCTCCGGCGATCGGCACAGCTTCTGGGCCGGGCTCGCGGCGAAATCGCTGCCGCCGCTGCCATTCGATCCGGTCGGCGTCGCGTTCATCACCGGCTCGGTGTCGGCGCCGGGCATCGTCGAGGCGTACGAGCACCGCTTTCCCAGGGACCATCCGCTGCGTTCGCTCTACGTGGCGGACATCGACGGCAGCCCGAAAGCGGCGGTGAACCTCCTGCTGCATCATGGCGTACGGTCGTGCCTCGAATACCAGCGCACCGGCGATACCACCGCGGCCAGACGAGCGTCGAATCCGGACCTGGCCCCGCACCTCGCGTTTCTCGACATGGGCGGCCACGGCTACGCGATCGTGCGCATCCGCAGCGACGCGGTGGAGTGCGAGTTCGTGTGTATCCCTCGACCGCTCGAGCGAAGTCCGGAGCCAGACGGTGGGCCAATCCTGTACCGTGTCGTCCATCGGGTGCCGCTCTGGCATGCGGGCGCTCGCCCGCAACTCGAACAGACCGTCATCGAGGGAAATCCGCAGCTCGCGCTGTAGTTAAAAGGCGCCGACGGCGCAGACGCGAAGAGCGGGCGATGTCGTCCTCGACATCGCGCGTCAACAAGCAGGTGGACGAATCGTCTCCGTGCTGGAGGGCGGATATTCACTCGACGGTCTGCCGGCTGCCGTGACCTCGCATCTCACTCGCCTCGCGTCATAGCGGCGCTCGTTCGCGGCCGGACACTCATTGCGCGGCTTATCGCGTCGACCCACAGCAGACTCGCAGTGCACGAGATAAAAGAAGCGTATGATGCGGGCGCTACGCGGTCCTCTACGCGGCTGGAGGTCACCATGATCGTGAAACGCTCGCCAGCGCTCGCCCGCGGGCTACTCCTCCTGTGGAGCATGGTCCTGGCCATGGCGGTGCCCGCCGCCGCTCAGAAGCCCACGTTCGAACTCGAAGGCGTCGTCACCGACGCTCAACAGGGCGTCCTGCCGGGCGCCACGGTGACGCTGCAGAACGTCGCGACGGGCCTCAGCCGCGAGACTGCTACAGACGCGAACGGCCGCTACGTCTTCACGGCACTTCCTCCGGCGGGTGAGTACACGCTGCAGACAGCACTCTCGGGGTTTGCAACCGAACGTCGCGAGAACCTGACGTTCAACGCCGGACAGCGTGCGGTCGTGAACGTCACGCTCAAGCTGTCGTCCGTGCAGGAGACGGTGACTGTCGCCGGCGACTCGCCGGTGGTCCTGACCACGACCTCGGAAGTGACCAAGACGATCGAGAGCCGCGACCTCGTGACGCTGCCGGTTCCCGAGCGCAACTACTTCCGCCTCCTGACGCTGGATTCGAATGTCGTCGCTCGCGCCCCCGGCACGAACGGCCTGTATGTCGGCGGCGGCGACGTGTGGAACTTCGGCACCTATGTCGATGGCACCAGCAATTTCTCGAAATGGTTGACGCTGCAGCGCGCGCCGCAACGCGGATCGGCCGGATTCGCCCTCGAAACGGTGAGCCAGGTGCAGATCATCACCAACCAGTTCTCGGCCGAGTTTGGCGGGCACTCCGCCGGCGTGATGAACATGATCACCAAGAGTGGCAGCAACATTTACGCGGGCGCCGCGCTGCTCGTCGTGCGGCCGGGCGACCTCGACGCCATCCCTCCACTGGCGACACAGAAAGTGCCGTTCAATCAGCAGCAGTTTGGCGGCAACGTCGGCGGACCGGTGGTTCGCGACAAGATCTTCTTCTTCGGCAGCTACGAGCGGCGCCGGGAGCGGAGCCAGGTGTCCGTGACATCGCCCGAAGCGCCGGGTCTGGTCGTGCCGACACCGGCCGACGAGGATCAGGGCCACGTCCGCGGCGACTTCCGCTTCTCGCCGTCTCAGTCGCTGGCCGTGCGCTACAACATGGTGCGGTGGACGCAGGACAACGAGAGCGGCGGCCTGCAGCTGCCCGGTACCGGCTACATCTGGACGAACAACGTCGACACGATTCACAACATGTGGACGTCGATCGTCTCCGACCGGGTGCTGAACGAAGTGCGAGATCAGTGGTCGCGTTACTACGATCTGCGGAAGGCCAAGTGTGAGTGCGTGCAGTTCAACCGCACCGGCTACTCGATCACGGGTGGCGTCGCCACCGGCACATGGGGAGTGATCCCCGAAGACACCTGGGACGTGTCGGACACGCTGTCGCTGTGGCGCGGCGCTCACTCGCTGAAGATGGGTGGCGGCGTGACCTACGACGTGACGACACAGCGCTACCTGCCGAATCAAAATGGGATCTACAACTTTGCCGGCGGACCGGCGGTCGCGCCCAATCCGAATCTGTTTACCCAGGCGTTCGCGCTCATCCCCGGCCAGGACATCATCTACCCGAAGGCCTGGGTGCTGACCGGTTTCGCACAGGACGAGTGGCGAGCCAGTCACAACTTCACGCTGAACTACGGTGTCCGCTACGACGTCGAGCTCGTGAAAGACATCCCCGACTGGCCGGCCCCGACCGACAAGAACAACGTCGATCCGCGCGTCGGCTTCAACTGGGTTCCGCGCGGCGATCAGCGCTGGTCCGTACACGGCGGAGTCGGACGCTTCACGCAGCAGAATCCGATTTTCACGATCGTCAAAGGCGCTGTGCTGGGTCGAAACGGTATCGTGACGCTCGCGCTGCCGCCGAGCGATCCGGCCTTTCCGGTATATCCGAATCCCTTGCCGGGCTTCCCGCCCGGGTCGGTGCTGCCGGCGCGCAACATCCAGGAGATCTCGCCGGATCTCGAGAACGAGTTCGCGTGGCAGGAGAGCCTCGGCGTGCAGCGCCAGATCGGCTCACGCACCAGCGCGGCGATCGACCTGAACGTGAACCGCAGCCACAAACACGGGTTCCTCGACACCAACTATCCGACGCCGATCCCGAAGGACGTGATCAACGCCGGGGGCGGCCGGATCATCCGGACCACCGCCCAGGCCGACGCCACGCGTCCGATCACGCCGGCGCCGAACGGGTTCCGTCGCATCGAAGTGCTCACCAACGAGGGCCGGACCTGGTACGAAGGCGTTCGGTTCAACGTGCAGCATCGCACCGCCCCGCTGCTCGTGTCGGTCTCGTATACGTTGTCCGACGCCGAAGATCGCCTGAACCACTGGGAGATTCCCGAAGACAGCTCGAATCCTGAACTCGATCACGCGGACTCCGCGTCCAACACGCCGCACAACTTCGTCGCGTCCGCCACCTGGGATATTCCGGGCCGTGGGGCCGTGCTCGAAGGATGGCGGGTGAGTTCAGTGGTCCACGCGCAAAGCGGAAATCCCTACACGATCCGCTATGCGCAGGACCTGACGGGCACGACGCAGGTGTTCTGCACGGCTCAGCGGACGTGCAACGTGACCACGCCAGAAGGCAGGAATACCGCGCGCAGCGCGCCGGTCAGGTACGCGGACCTCACGCTGACGCGGACGTTCACGCTGGCGCGCAAGGACCGTCTGGAGGTCCGCGCGGACGTTTTCAACCTGTTCAACAACGAGAACTTCACGGCCGACGGCTACATCGGCATCCTCGGGAACGTCAACTTCGGCAAGCCGACGAGTGGCGCGTATCCCGGGCGGCAGTTCCAGTTCGGGGCGATCTATCGCTTCTGACCAGAGCCCTCGACCAGGGTCGATGTCGGGAGTACCGATGCATCTCAGGTGCGCGATCGTGACGAGCCTTGCGGCGGCTGTACTTGCCGGCGCCGCCGGAATCGCTGATGCCGCGGACGGTCCGGTTCGCGTGGTCGTGCAAACCGAACGCGGCGACATCGTCCTCGAGATCGACGCGACGCATGCGCCGCTGACGGCGGCGAATTTTCTGCGCTACGTCGATGCGGGCCAATACGACGGCGGGACGTTTCACCGCACCGTCAAGATGGACAATCAACCTGACAGCCCGGTGAAGATCGAGGTGATTCAGGCGGGCGTCAACCCCGACCGCGTCAAAGATGGTTTTCCGCCGATCCCGCTCGAGCGCACGAGCGTGACCGGCCTCCGCCACACCGACGGCACAATCTCGATGGCACGCGGGCAGCCCGACAGCGCCTCGTCGGGATGGTTCATCTGCATCAACGATCAGCCGTCGCTCGATTTCGGCGGCGCGCGGAATCCCGATGGTCAGGGCTTCGCCGCCTTCGGTCACGTGCTGCAAGGGATGGACGTGGTCAGGGCCATTCAGCGCGCGCCGAACACGGACGCCCAGCGCCTGACGCCGCCGATCAGGATCCTCAGGGCTGCCCGAATCCGTTAGAATTCCGGTCTCATAGCCCAGTCGGATGCAGCTCGCCGCCGGAACGCGGCTCGGTGGCCGCTTCGAGCTCTACGTGCGGCCCTATCCGGCTCGTGGTGGCAAGTGGCAGATTTCGATCGACGGCGGGTTACACGCGACCTGGTCCCGATCCCGGCATGAGCTGCTGTACTCCACGCTCGACGGCCGAATCATGGCGGTGTCGTACTCGACCGACGGCGATTCGTTCAAGGCCGACAAGCCGCATCAGTGGTCGGAACGCCGGCTCACGCAGCGGCCGAGATACTGGCCGTTCGACATTCATCCCGATGGCGAACGGCTCGCGCTGGCAGTGGTTTCGGAGAGGCCCGCTGGCGGCTCGCAAGACAGGATCGCGCTCGTGTTCAACTTCTTCGACGAGCTGCGGCGCGTCGACGTCGCTAAATGATCGTCTCTGCCTCCGATCCTGCGAGGTTCAACCCTATGCATGCCGCAACAGTTCGTCGTGTATCGACGGCGCTCGTGGTCAGTTGCGGGTTGGTGGCGTCGGCGGCGTGCACCGGCGCGATCGGAGCAACAAGTGTGTCGCTCCGTATCGACGCGCGAATGGATCCGCCGCGGTGGGCGCTCCTCGAACGCCGGCTGCTGGCAGAGAACGTGCCCGCCTGTCGCGAGTTCTTCACGAAGTACTTCGACGAGCGCGGACGCCTGCAGTGCTTCGTCCGCTGGGGCGCCAACGACGGACCCGACGACGCGTTCGAGAATTTCAACCGCTGGCCCGAGCTGCACGCGCTGGGGGCGGCCGACGACATCCTCCAGATGTACTCCAGGGGGCACGAGGGCCTGCTCGAGCAGTACACCGAGGCGAAGACGACCGACGTGCCGATTGCGCGGCAGGGCATGTACTACAAGGAATTCATCGTCCAGTCCGACTGGATGCACCACGGCGAAGGGCTGCAGCTCTTCAACCGCATGGGCCTGTCGATCCCGATGGATCCGACCTACCAGGCACGCGCGCGGCGCTTTGCGGGCTTCTACATGGGCGACGATCCCGAAGCGCCCAATTACGATCCGGTTCACAAGATCATCCGGAGCATGGAGAACGGCAGTCGCGGGCCGATGCTTCGGACGGCGACCGCGCTCGATTGGGTCGGCGATCCGTTCGACGTCAAGGGTTTCGATGCGCTTCACGGCGAGTCCACATTCGCACAGTTCCTCGCTCACTACGAGGAATACGGCGACGTTGTCGGAGATCACTTCCTCAACCTGGTCGCCACGACGCTGCCGTTGAATGCGTACCTGGTGGGCGGCGAGTCCAGGTACAAGGCGTGGATCGTCGGCTACATGGACGCGTGGCTCGATCGCATGAAGCAGAACGGCGGCATCATTCCCAGTTACGTGGATCTCGACGGCAGAATCGGCGGCGCCGACGGCAAGTGGTGGAAGAACGCATATGGCTGGGGCTTCAGTCCGGTGAACCCGGTGACTGGCAAGCGCGAAGATCGGAATCGGATTCCGCGCGCGCTGGTCGGCTTCAACAACGCGCTGCTCGTGACCGGCGACCAGAAGTACGTCGACGCCTGGCGCAGCATGATGGACGCTGTGAACGCGCACGCGCGTGACGGCGGCGGACGCAAACAGTATCCGACGATGTACGGCGCCGAGGGCTGGTACGGATGGCGGGATACGCCGTGGAACGTCGGGGCGCTGGAAGTGTGGTATTGGTCGCAGCGGCCGCAAGACCTCGCCCGCGCCGGCGCCGGCGGCTGGCTCGAATTCATTCGAGGAGCACGACCGGGGTATCCGGAGGAGAGCCTCGAACGCGATCTCGCCAGCATCGCTCAGCGGCTGGCCGCGCTCCGTCGCGACCACACGCCGCCGGAGAAGCGCCTGGCCGACAACATGCTCGACTACAATCCGGCGGCCACCGAATCCCTGGTGCAATTGATGTGGGGCGCCCTCCTTCCCGGTC
>DATFXR010000579.1:0-3082 GCA_035315685.1 Vicinamibacterales bacterium
GCCCGAACGAATTTCGAGCGGACCATCCAGTTCTCGGCGAAGTACGACTGGCTGCACGAGGGTACGCATGCGCCGTTCGGGCTGTCGATTCTGGCCAGCGTCGAAGGCGGGAACAACTTCCATGCGCACAACGCGAATGACCTCGATATCGGATACAGTCCGGGCTTCGGTGTGGTGGTGTCGCGGACACTCGGGACGTTCGCGAATCTCTATGTGGACCCGATCTGGGTACACAACACGGCGGCGGACGGCAATCCTGACCGGCAGGATACGTTCTACGTCGGCCTCGGTGCGCGCATCCGCATCATCCCCAGCCTGTTCGTCGTCGGCGAGTACTCGCCGCGCGCGAGCGGTTACAAGCCGGGTAACGGAGAGTTCGCATTCTCGATCGAGAAGCGTGTTGGAGGGCACGTGTTCTCGCTCGTCTTTGCGAACACGCAGGCGACGACCTTCGCGCAGATCGCCCGTGGCGGAAACCCGGAGACGCTCTATATCGGTTTCAACCTGGCCCGGAAGTTCTACTGATCAAAGGAGAATCTGGCAATGACACGTTTGTCCGTACTCGCCGTCGCCGCGGCCCTCGTCGCCATGGGCTGTAGCTCCTCGACGTCGCCGTCCTCGACGACGCCGACCAACCCGACGTTCACCGCGCAGATGTCGCCGGCGAACGAAATTCCGCCGATCACGAACGCCGAATCGGTCCTGTCCGGCAACGCGTCGATCACGATGAACGCGACGAGAGACGCGGCCGGCAACGTCACCGCGGCAACGGCGACCTTCGTCGTCAACATCACCAATGTCCCGACCGGCACTGCCGTGAACATCGCACACATCCACGAGTGTGCGAGCTCCTGCAACGGTTCGATCGTCGTCAACACCACGTTGGCGGCCGGCGAGGTGACAGTCAACAACGGCGTCGCCTCGTTCACCAAGGCGAACCTGACCGTAGATCCCGCAGTCGCGCAGAGAATTCTGAACAATCCGGCGGGCTTCTACTTCAACGTCCACACGACGTTGAATCCCGGCGGCGTCGCGCGGGGTCAGCTGCAGCGCGTAGGGTAGAGCGGCCGCTTCGCTCCACGACAACAAAAAAGGGGAAGACGGATGCCGTCTTCCCCTTTTTTCATCTGCGCCTTCGGGCTGACGCCCAGTCTGTCGTCCGTCGATTAGTACGGCCTGAGGTCTCCACGGTAGGGAACGACCTGCCCGCCTCCCACCGTCACGTCGAACACGAGCGGCACGTAGCCGGGCGCCTGGACTTCGATCCGGTGCGTGCCGGCGACGACGGTGAGCGGCTGCACGGTTCCGTCGAAGTCCTGCACGCGGCCAGCGTAGTTGCCATCCACGTAGACGTAGGCGTCATACGGCGAGATCTCGAGCGCAACGCCGCCGTAGAGTGACATGCCCGGCGCGACATAGACCGGCGCGCGCGGCGCGCTGTAGCCGTAGACATAGATCGGAGCGGCGTAATGCCACGCGTACGGGACTGGATAGCCGCCGTAGATGCCGAATCCAACCGAGAAGTACGGCCGGAAGACGTACGGGCGCGCGACGACGTACGTTCTCGGCGCGTAGTAGGCGCGCGGCGCATAGCCGTAGTGGTGATCGCCATAGCCGTAGTGGCGATCGCCATAGCCGTCATGGTGATCGGCATAGCCGTCATGGTGATCGTGATCGTAGTAGGAGGGCGCCGACGTGCGCGGAACGGCGCGCCCCACTACCGCGTTCGAGCGGGTCTCGACGCGTGGCGCGGCGGCGACCGGTGCCTGCGGCGCGACGGCGGGCGGCTGGACGCGTGGCACGGCCGCCTGAAACTGCTGCGAGTCTTCACGGCGTGGACGCGCCTGCTCGACGCGTCGCGGCTGTTCGGGACTGCGCGCTGCTTCGCGCGGCGGTTGTGCCTGCCGCTGGTTGTTCTGCTCAGCCCGCGCCGCCTCACGGCGCCTGGCGTCGCGCTCTTGTGCGAAAGCGGGCACTGCCGCGAGAGTCATCAGCAGAGCCGCGGTGGTCAGGCCGAAGAATGTGCGCTTCATGCTCCCCTAGAGGGCAAGGAGCTTGCCAGTCGGCACGGACGTTTTATCGAGTATTTTTCCAAGAAGTCCATTCACTGTCACCTGGACAGGGCACGCCTTATAATCGGCGGACTTATGTCCATTCCCGGTGTCCTCATCCGCCGCACCGCGCTTCCTGCATTCCTCATCGTTTCCGCGTCCCTGTCGCTCCGTGCGCAGCAGCGGCTGACCGTCGACGATTACGCGCAGGCCGAGCGCTTCATGGGCTACAACACGACGCCGCTCGTCCTGCACAGTGCCGGACGCCCGACCTGGGTGAGCGACCAGGGCGGCGAACGCTTCTGGTATCGCACGATCACCGAGGAAGGCAACCAGGTGCTCATCGTCGACGCGGCCGACGGCGTGAAGCGCACATGCGATCTGCCCGAGTGCCGCGCCTCAGCGGACGAAGGCGGACGCGGTGCCCGACCGCCGCGGCTCGACGTCCGCTCGCCGGACGGCAAACGCACTGCCTTCATTCGCGATTGGAATCTCTGGGTTCGCGACATCGGTTCGGGCAAGGAATCGCAGCTGACGAAGGACGGCGTCAAGGACTTCGGCTACGCCACGGACAACGCGGGCTGGACGCGCAGCGACCGCCCGATCCTCGTCTGGTCGCCCGACTCGAGGAAGATTGCGACGTTTCAGCAGGATCAGCGTCGCGTCGGCGAGATGTACCTCGTCGACACGACCGTCGGCCATCCGAATCTCCAGGCGTGGAAGTATCCGCTGCCCGGCGACGACACGGTGACGATGATTCAGCGGGTCGTCATCGACGTCGACTCGGGGAAGGCCGTCCGCTTCCAGATGCCGCCGGATCAGCATCGTTCGACGCTCTGCGACGACCTGGCGTGCCGGGGCGGAGAGTGGGGAGACGTGCAGTGGAGCGGCGACGGATCGACAGTGGCGTTCGTCTCGACCGCACGCGACCATCGCCGCGAGCAGCTGCGCGTCGCCGACGCCTCGACCGGCACGATCCGTGATGTCCTCGAGGAGAAGGCGGAGACGTTCTTCGAATCGGGGAACGGCGC
>DATFXR010000580.1:0-3887 GCA_035315685.1 Vicinamibacterales bacterium
TTGCAAAATTAGCTCGCTCGCGGGTGGCCGCGAACGGGGCCGCCCCGCCGGGCGCGGAGCCGTGGGCCGTGACAAGTGCTCTTCTGGCGAGCACCCGGTGGGGCTGTTCGCGGACAGGACCCGCCTCGAGCTAATTTTGCATCGCACTCTAAGAATTAGGAATTTGGAATTTGGAATGCGTGACACGCTTTCACGTTTTCGTGTCGCGCGAAGGCCTTAGCCGAGCGTGAGCGGATCACGCATTCCAAATTCCGAATTCCAAATTCCTAATTGCGAGGCGAAGCCTCAGTAAACCGTCCGCAGTCGGCCATGGCCTGTCCGTAGTACGGATTCTGGATCTTGGCCGCAGTCTGCAGCCAGTACTTGCGGGCCATCGGGCAGTAGGCGGCTTTCGCGTCGCCGAGATCGCTGCCGTTCTTCTTCAACGCGAGCATCGCGTCGCTCAGCGTGCCGAAGGCAGTGCGGGCAGAGGCCAGGTCGCCGGACTTCTGTACGGCGACGGCGGCGCTCCGCACCGGTGCGGCCGGCTCGCCGATCTTCGCCGATTCCGCAGCGATCGCCGCGGCCGCGTCGGCGACGCCGGCCAGCTTGTCCATGTACAACGCCTGCTGGATCTTCAGGTACGCCTCGAGGATCGCCGCCGTGCTGACGCGCACCGGAGCCGGCTTGACCGGCTCGGTCTGCGGGCCGTCGGCCGGCGCCGCCGCGGCCGGCGCGCCGGCGCGACCTTCGCGATCCATGTAGTCGATCAGCGCCTTCGCGTCGGAATCCGACAGCGACAGATTCGGCATCCGCACGTCCTTGTACTTCGCGCGGAGGGCCAGCGCGATCGGATCGCCGGCAGCGAACATCTTGTCGGGACGGAGAAGGAACTGCTGCAGCCACTCGCGATCGCGCGTGGCGGTCACGCCTGCGAGATCGGGTCCGATGCGATCGCCCTTGCCGATTGAGTGGCACGCGGCACAGTGATTGTTGAACGCGTACTGGCCTCTGTCGAAGGTCATCGTCGGCGCGTCGGCGAACGAGATGCCGGTCTTCTTCGCGGTCTGCCAGCTGTTCAACCAGTCGCCGATCGTGCGCGCGAGGAACTTCGGATTGTCGGTGGCGGAATTCCGCATCCACTGCCCGGTGCTCTCGTTGCCGACGAGCAGGCTCGGCGTGTGGCCGTCAGGATTGTTCGGATCCGGCTCCGAGTACAGTCCGGTCTTCCTGCTGATCAGCTCGATGTCTTCAGCCTTGCCGGTGAGGAACAGCCAGCCGGGGCCCGCGTTGTACTTCTCCGCGTACTCCTTGAGCACCGCCGGCGTGTCGTGCTCGGGGTCGATCGTGATCGAGTAGAAGAACACGTCGCGGCCCATGCGCTCGCCGAGCAACCGCTGCACCTGGGCCATCCGCGCGGTTTCGAGCGGACAGGCGTACTGACACGTCGTGTAGATCAGATCGAGGGCGACGATCTTTCCCTTGATCAGATCGTCGTAGAAGCGGACGACCTTGCCGTCCTGTGTCGTCAACTCCACATTCGGGAAGTAGCCCGCACCCCAGCGGGAGTTCTGCGCTCCTGCAGAAGCCGGGATGAGAAGACACAGGACGGCAAAGAAGCTGGCGAGTCGCATGCGGCTCCCTGAATCGAGAGAGGACCGGGGACTGGATGCTGGGGACTGGGTGCTGGTCGCGCGGCTAAGCCTTTGCGTTCCAGTCAACCCCAGTGCCCAGCCGCCAGCCTCCAGTCCCCAGCCCGTTACAGCAGAAACGGATCCTCGAATCGCACGCCCTGTGGCGTCGGAATCGGCGTCGGCAGCGGCTGCAGGAACGCACCGCCGGCGTCGTTGATTTCCCAGCGCAGGAGCATCGCGTTGTCTTCGTGCATCGTGTTGTGGCAGTGCTCCATGTACATCCCGCCCCAGTCGCGGAACTGCATCGTGATCGTCACCGACCCCTTCGGATGCAGGCGGTAGACGTCCTTGCGACCGCGCTCGGCGTTCGAGACGTTGTTGAAGCTGCCGTCGCGCGCGAGGATCTGCCCTTCCTCGAAGTGGATGTGGATCGGATGGTCCCATCCGCCGCCGTCGTTGACCAGATGCCAGATCTCGCGCGTGCCGAATCGCGGCGCCGCCGAAACCCGGTCGTAGTCGGCGGTCAGCTGGATGCCACCGTTGGTACCAATGCCCCAGTGGTTGGGGCCAGCGGTGGACGGTTCGATGCCGACTGGCGCCTGAATGCCATCCTTGCCGAACACGAACGTCCGCTCGTTGACCACTGGAATCTGCGACAGATCCGGGTTCGGGATCAGCACGTCGGGCACCTGGCTCTGATCAGGGACCGCCGGGTCGCGCACGACGCGGAACTCGAGGAAGCGTCCTACGCACGGGTCGGCCGAGTTCCCGAACAGCGCCTGCGGCATCGTCAGATCGGTCACCGGCTTCTGGCCGTCCAGGACGCCCTGCGCCACGTTGCTGTGATCGGCCAGGTTCACCAGGTGCAGCTTCTCGCCGACTTGGAACTGCGAAAAGTCGATGACGATGTCGTAGCGTTCGGCGATGCCCATCTCGTCGGTCTCGAAGAGCGTCACCGGACGCGGCAGCAGGTTGCCGTCGTTCGCGATCTGCGTCATCGGCTGGCTGAAGCCGGCGGCGTTGGCAAGACCGAACTTGAAGAATCGCGACACCGCCGCGTTCAGGATACGGAAGCGGTACTTCCGCCGCTCGACCTCCATGTACGGCTTGTAGGCGAGGTTCACCGTCATCACGTCGCCGAGGAAGCCGTTGAACTGGAAGATGTCGAAGAACAGCTGGCCGTCGGAGTCGAAGCACTTGTCGGCGATCATCAGGTTGACGTCGTAGTCGAGGTTGCCCCAGTCCTTGGTCGAGCCGCTCGGCAGCTTCAGGTTGACGCCGTCGGTGATCGACTCGTTGCCGCGATCGAGGCCGCTGTAGATGTTGAACATCGCCGCGTTGCCCTTGTACACGTTCTGCGCGGTGAAGCTGAACATGTGATCGTGGAACCAGTGCGTGCTCATCGTCTCGTGCCAGTCGCCCGGCACCTTGATCAGGCCGCCGCTGCCGTCGGGCGTGCTCGCCATGATGTCACTGGCCTGCGAGTTGAAGCTGTAGTGTCCTGCGAGCACGACCGGCCAGTGGTAGTCGTAGAACTGACCCGGGAAGAAGTACGCGCCGGTGAACCCGTCGTTCTCGGCGCCGTGATGGCCGTTGTGCTCGTGCGTCGAGATCGTGTGGCGGCCGAATCCGCCGTTCTGGGTCACGTCGGCCGGCAGCCCGTTGTAGTGGCGGAAGATCAACGGCTCGGCGTACCTCGCCTGCACCAGCTTCGGCGGAATCGTGCCGTTGAACGTCCAGACGCTGTTCGCACTCTGCACGGGCATGCCCGGGTGGAACTTGCACGGCAGCGTCGTGCCGTAGCCCATTCCCGAGTTGAGCGACCCGGGGACTCCGGGGTCGTACTGGTAGTTGGTCGTGGCGCCGCGCTGTGTGGCGGTGACGTAGACCGCCGGCGCATGCTCGTCGAAGCGCTGATGCGCCCAGACCGCGCCCGGCGGCCGGCCTTCGATCGGACCGGTCCCGCCGCCGAGCAGCGGATCCACCGGCATCTGCGTCTGATTGGCCATCGCCGTCGGGAACGGATTGGCGCACGCGATCGGCTGCCGCGGCAGCACGTCGAAGCGCGGCATCGGCTGCGAAAACGGCTGGCAGCCGAACAGCGGACTGGGTGGTGCGCCGGTCGGGCCGAACACCTGGCCCGACATCGACACGAAGGGGCTGAGGCCGCCTTTCGGCGCCAGCGCGCCGGCGGCGCTGAATAGCCCCCACTTCAGGAGGTCGCGTCGGGTGACGCGACCCCACGACAGCTCCCGGACGATCTCCGCGCGGTTT
>DATFXR010000581.1:0-3873 GCA_035315685.1 Vicinamibacterales bacterium
GCGAACAGCGTGCCGATGCTCGTCATCTCGCCGACGATGCTCTCGGGCAGGAACCCCGCGAACGCCGCGGTGAGGAAGAAGAACAGGATGTTCGACTTGTACGGCGTCTTGTAGCGCGGGTGCACCTCCGAGAACACCGGCGAGACGAGGCCGTCGTGGCTCATCGAATAGAACACGCGCGACTGGCCGAGCAGCATGACCAGGATCACCGACGAGAAGCCGGCCAGAATCGCGACGGTGACGAACTTCGCTAGCCATGCATACCCGATCATGTACTTGTTGATCGCGTAGGCGACCGACGCTTCCTTGCCGGCGGTCCGGAAGTCCTCGACGGTCGCGACGCCGCTGAGCACGTGAGAGAAGAGCACGTAGAGCACGGTGCAGACGACCAGCGATCCGAGGATACCGATCGGCATGTCGCGGCTCGGGTTCTTCGCTTCCTGCGCCGCCGTCGACACGGCGTCGAAGCCGATGAACGCGAAGAACACGACCCCCGCGGCGCCCAATATCCCCATGACGCCCCCGTACGGATGCGTCACGCCCTGCGGGGTCGTGTAGGTGGTTGACTCCGGGATATATGGCGTGTGGTTTGCCGGGTTGATGAAGCCCCAGCCGACCACGATCACCATCAGCACGATGCTGACCTTGGTGATGACGATGATCGTGTTGACGAACGCCGACTCCTGGGTGCCGCGGATGAGCAGCATCGACAACAGCGCGAGGATGATGATGGCTGGAATGTTGACGAGGCCGGACACGCCCGCGGCCGAGTGCTCCAGCGGCGAATGGCTCCATTGGTACGGGACGCTGGTGCCGAAGAACTCGAGCACCTTGTTGAAGTACTCGCTCCAGGCAATCGCCACTGTGGCCGCGCCGACGGCGTACTCGAGCACGAGGTCCCACCCGATGATCCAGGCGACGAACTCGCCCATCGTCGCGTAGGAGTAGGTGTAGGCGCTGCCGGCGATCGGAATCATCGAGGCGAACTCGGCATAGCAGAGACCCGCAAACGCGCAGCCGATTCCGGCGACGATGAACGCCACGGTGACCGACGGCCCCGATCGTTCCGCGATCGCCGCGGCCGTCCGCACGAAGAGGCCCGCACCGATAATGGCGCCGATGCCGAGCGCGACGAGCGCGAACGGTCCGAGCGTCCGCTTCAGGGTCGTTTCCCCGCTCGTCGCGGCATCGACGAGCAGGCGGTCGATTGACTTGGTCCGAAACAGGCTACCGGCCAAAGCATCCTCTCAGTTCTTCGAAAGGGCTACAAAGCTCAACGGGGGACACCCGGATTATACGCAGGAGCGAGTTTATCGCGGGAGCTTCCTGGCGGCGACCTCGGGAACCCTCTGCGAGCCCGCGAGCAGCGGCGAGCGCCGGCCGAGCAGCTCCTGATCGAAATACTGGCGGACGACGGTGCGCGTGAGATCGGTGACCCGCCCGGGCGCGATCGCGCCCAGCACCGGGCGCTCGCGGAGCGGCCCGCCCCAGAACGTCATGTCGCAGAAATCCAGGTGCCGCGTCTGCGCAACGTCGACGCGGTAATACGTCTTCGCCGCACGGCCATAGATCGCGTCGCTGGCGCCGAGGCGTCCGGGCCGCGCCGAATACACCATCAGGAACGGACTCGCCAGCGTCTCGTCGATCATCGTGCCGTACTGCGGGATCCCGTCGAGATTCAGTCCGGCGCGACAGCGGCGATCCTCGACGCAGAACTGGCCGGCGGTGACGCCACCCATCGAGTGGCCGAAGACGCCGAGTCGCGCCAGATCGACCCGGGCGGCGAGCTGTCCCGGCCGGCTCGCCGCAGACAGAGTCGCGAGCCGGTCGATCACGAGTTTCGTGTCGTCGACCCACCGCCGCAGCGCCGTCGTCGTGTTCTTGAGCGTGCCGAGATACCGCCGCGTCAGACGGCGTCGCTCATCGTCGCTCGCCGCACGCGTCACAGCCGCCATCGTCTCGTCCTCGGGTCCCCACTCTGCGAAGACGTCGCGCACTCCGGCAACCGGCTTGCCGTCGTTGCCGAGCAGCGAGACGACGCGGCCGCTGGCGAGCGTCGCCGCGGTGGCCTCGTAGGGATGCACGATGCTCAAGACCACGTATCCGTGGCTCGCCAGATCCTCGAGCAGGGCGGTCGACGCGCTGGCGCTGCCAGTGTAGCCGTGCGAGAACACGAGCACCGGAAGCGTTCCGAAGCCGGCGATCGGCGCGTCGACTTCGGCATGCGCCCGCACGTCAGCGAGCGCGTCGAATGTCGACTCGGCGACGCCGAGCATCGTCGCGAACGTGCGCACGTCGGGAAGCCCCTCGCGGAGATACGGCGCACGGGTCTGACCGGCTGCCTCGCTCGGGTACCACGCCAGCACCTCGACATTGCGGACCTCGCCCGGCGCGCCGAACGTCTCGGCGCGGGAGTCGTCGACCAGGCGCCAGGCGGTCGTCCCGATCGCGTACTGGCCTGTTGGCGCCGGGAGTTCGAAGCCTGGCGAAGGCGCTGCGTCAGTGCTCACGGCCGAGACTCGAAGCACGGCGGCAACGATCGTGAGCGCCGCGCGGCAGGTGGCCGCTCTGGTGAGCACGCGTGCATCTTGTCCGCGGGCCGCGTCGGCCGTCAACGTGCGTGCGCATCTCCGATCGATGTTTTCGCGAGGGTTGTGCTTTCGCGCTACGAGCGGAGCGCCTGCAGGAACTCGCGCGCACGGCGCGTCGGGTCGCCGCCCGCGAGCAGATCGGAGATGACCGCGACCGACGTGGCACCGGCGTCGATGACCGAACGCGCGGTCTCGATGGTGATGCCGCCGATGGCGACGAGCGGCAGACCACGAGCCGTCGCACGCGCCGCTGCGCCGCGGACCATGTCGAGGCCGACGCGATCATATCCGGTCGCTTTCGTGGTCGTGCGGAACACCGGTCCGATCGCGACATAGGTGATCGGCTCGGCAACAGCGCGTTCGATCTGCTCGACGGTGTGCGTCGAGAGACCGACGATCGCCGACGGTCCGACGAGCGCACGGACGGCCGCCGGCGCGAGATCGTCCTGGCCCACGTGCACGCCGTCAGCGCCGGCCAGCCGCGCGACGTCGGCGCGGTCGTTGACGAGGACCGTCGCGCCGCACTGCCGGGCGCGCTCGACGATCGCGACCGCGGTCTCGAGCATGAGCCCGCTCGCCATCGACTTGGCGCGTAGTTGCAGAAATCGCACGCCGCCGTCCAGGAAGGCGGCTGCGAGATCAACCGGCCGCCAGCCGGCGCGCGCGCCAGCGTCGGCGTCCACGATCGCGCACAGGGGGTCGGGAACCGTTTTCACGAGTCACGGGAGGTCGGGAGTCGTTTTCAGCCAATAAAACCGCCCGAAATTGCCTTCGGCGATTGGAGGATCGGTTGGGCGCCATTCGAGTGCGCGACCAGGAACTACCACCAGTTGCGGTCGTACCGGGCAGTGCACAGCCGCCAGTGGTTAAAACGGTTCCCGACCCCCTGTGGATTTCTCTGAATAGACGAAAACGATTCCCGACCCCCTGTGGATAACTCTACACGGCCTCGGCGAGGCGACCGCCGCTGGCGGTCGGCCTCGCGAGGAAACGCTCCATGAACGACGTGTTCAGCTTGCCGGCGACGAACTCCGGATCGTTCAGGATCCGCAGATGCAACGGGATCGTCGTCTTGATCCCCTCGATGACGGTCATCTCCAACGTCCGCTTCATGCGCGCGATCGCTTCGGTTCGATCGCGGCCGTGGACGATGATCTTCGCGATCATCGAGTCGTAGTACGGCGAGATGGTGCAGTCCGAGTGCGCGAAGGTCTCGATGCGGACCCCCGGTCCGCCAGGCACGGAAAACGCGTGGATCAGACCTGGCGACGGCACGAACGTC
>DATFXR010000582.1:0-3223 GCA_035315685.1 Vicinamibacterales bacterium
TCCTCGTAGAAGCCGTCCATGTCCGGGTAGGCGGCGGTGTCGATCGCCTTGCGGCCGCCGCGGAAGTGCAGCACGCTCGGCGACGGGATGGTGATCTTCGGCGTCGCCGTGGTGATCGATTTCAGGAACTTGAAGTCCTCGACGAAGATCGGGTGCGGCCGCGACAGCTTGCCGGTGATTTTCACCCCCGGCGGTGCCCACTCGATCTCGCCTTCGTCGGAATGGAACTTGATCGGAATGCCCGGCGCCTGTTGCACGTTGGCGAAGTCGCAGACGAAGTCCATGTGCCACAGGCCGCGCCGGAACTCGCCGTCGGTGATCGACTGCATGCCGATCCGCTCCTGCATCGCCACGACGTCTCGTATCGCGGCGTCCTCGATGCGGCGCAGGGCGGCGGCCGCGATCTCGCCGCGCTTCCGCTGCGCGCGCGCCTCGAGCAGGTTGGCGGGCCGCAGCAGGCTGCCGACCTGGTCGGCTTTGAATGGCGGCGTCATCGTCAGCGTACCCATGGCATCTCCGTCGGGCGGCCTACTCGTGCTGCTCGCGCCACAGCCCGAGCGACTTCTGCGCGGGCCGATCGGAGAAGCTGAACAGCACCGCCTCTTCGTCTGCAGTGTGAGCAACCGGCGCCCACGACGGCATCACGAACACGTCGCGCGGTCCCCATGTGAAGATCTGATCGCCGACGCGGCTCGTTCCGCGGCCTTCGGCGACGCAGACGATCGTCGCGTCCGTCGATCGGGACGACGTCGTCTCGAAGCCCCTGGGCAGCAGCTGCAGAAACGCGGCGATCGTCGGCATCGGGTAGCCGCCGGTCGCCGGGTTCACGTACTGCATCTTGATGCCGTGCACCGGGTGCAGCGGACCGTTCCGCTGCAGACGGTCGAGTGTCTCGCGGCTGCGCGCGTACGGATACGACAGCATCGGCGAGCGGGGTTCCGGCGTGAAGTCCACCGGCATCAGGCCGGCGCCGTAGCGCGAGAGCGCGTCGCCCTCCGGCCGCATCACCGGCTGTACCTCCTCCGGATGATGTTCCGCGAAGCTGGCGCTGAAGAGATTCACCATCGGGATGTCGAGGCCGTCGAGCCAGATCGCCGGCTCGTTGCTCGGGTTGCCGTGGTCGTGGTACGTCCACGACGGCGTGAGAACGAAATCACCCGCGTGCATCGTCGTGCGCTCGCCGTCAACTGCGGTGTAGGCACCGTCGCCGCTCTCGAGCACGAAGCGCAGCGCGGAGGCCGAATGCCGGTGCGTCGGCGCGGTTTCGCCCGGCATGACGAGCTGGACGCCGGCGTAGAGTGTCGGCGTGATCTGCGACTGGCCGCGCAGGCTCGGATTCTCGAGCACGAGCACCCGGCGTTCGGCTTCCTGCGCCGAGATCAGCGCGCCGGCGTCCATCAGCAGCGCGCGGATGTCGTCGTAGCGCCACAGCGCGGGCACACACCCCGCTTTCGGCTGCGGCGTCACGATTTCGCCGAGCACTTCCCACAGCGGTGCGGTGTTCTTCGCCGAGAGTCGCTGGTAGAGCGCCTTCAGCTGCGGCGAGGTCTCGGGCTTCTCGTGAAACGTGGTCGTGTTCATGCGGCCCGCACTTTCACTTCCATCGTGCCGATCTTCTCGATGCACGCCGTGATGACGTCGTCCGGCTGGATCGGGCTGACGCCTTCCGGCGTGCCGGTGATGATGATGTCGCCCGGATTGAGCGTATAGAACGCCGATGCGTACTCGATCAGCTGCGGCACGCCGAGGATGAGATATTTCGTATTCGAGCTCTGGCGTTGCTCACCGTTGACGGAGATCCGCAGATCGAGCTGACCGGGGTTGGGTATCTCGTCCTTCGTCACCAGCCATGGGCCGAGGACCGCGTAGCTGTCGGGTGACTTCCTCAGGCTGCGCTCCTCGGGGCCGCGGATCGTGATGTCGAGCCCGATGGCGTAGCCGGCCACGTAGTCGTAGCCACTGTCCGCGGCGATGTGGTTCGCCTGCCTGCCGATGACGACGGCGAGCTCGACCTCGTGATCGTTCCGGCGATCGATTTTCCGCAGCGCGATGCCCTGGCCGGGACCGACGAGCGCGCTGGTTGCCTTCAGGAACAATCCCGCGGTTTGAATCGGCGCCATCGTCATGCTGACGTTGTGATGCAGCGACGCATCGTCGCGCACTTCGTCGAGGTGCTTCTGATAGTTCACCGGCGCGCACACGATCTTTCCCGGGTTTGCGACCGGGCTGAGCAGCGTCACCGATCGCACGGGGAGCGGATGGGAACTCGCAGCCACGACGCGTGCACGCGCGACGACGGCATCGAGGTTCGCGATCAACGGATCGAACGAGGGGAGCGGATAGCGATAGGCCGGCAGCACGTCGAGCGCCGCGGTCACGTCGCGGACGCGATCGCCGTCCACGACTCCCAGACGTTCGTCATTGAACCGGCACAGTTTCATAATGACAGCGACATCGCTGATGGCTGATGGCTATGGTTGATGGTTGATGTCCATTTGCCATCAGCCATGTCAGCCATTAGCCATCAGCCATTAGCCATGTCGCGTTTTTCCTCTGTCCGATGACGATCGCGGCCGCCGCACAGATGGCCGGCGCCATGCCGGCCATGAAGATGCGATCCGCTGTCCACTGCATCGACAGCAGCCAGCCGCCGACTGAGGGACCGACGATCGATCCAACACGTCCGACGCCAAGCGCCCACCCGATCCCGGTTGCGCGCATTGGCGTCGGATAGAACATCGCTGCGAGCGCGTTCAACCCCGCCTGCGCACCCTGCACGCAGATGCCGAGCACGAAGATGATCGCCAGCATCAGCGCCACCGACGCGGCCGTGGAGGCGAGCGACGGAATCAGCAGAATGCAGAGCGCGAACTCGCCGACCAGCGCGATCCGCGTACCGATCGCGCGCATGATGTGCCCCTGCGCGAGCGTCCCGATCATGCCGCCGAGGCTGAAGGCGGCGACCGCCTGCACGCCGGCCGCGATCGACAGGCCCGACTGGCGCAGCAATGACGGCAGCCAGCTCAGGACGAAGTACAGGATCAGGAGGTTCATGAAGAACGGAATCCACAGGAGCAGCGTGCCGGCTGCGCGGCCGTCGGTGAACAGGTCTCGCACCGGAACCGTTCGCCGCGCCGCGCCGCGTCCGCCGGCGCGCGATTCGATCCACTCGGCCGATTCGGGGAGCATGCGAATCAGCACGAGCGCGAGCGCGAGCGGCAGG
>DATFXR010000583.1:0-2647 GCA_035315685.1 Vicinamibacterales bacterium
CTGCTCCGCTCACGACGCGCAGTCCTACATGGAACAGGCGACCGAAGTCCCTCTCAAGAAGACACCGCTCAACGCCCGGCACCGCGCATCGGGCGCGAAGATGGTGCCGTTTGCCGGCTGGGACATGCCGGTCGAGTACGCTGGCGGCGGCGTCGTGCAGGAACACGTGGCGGTGCGCTCGCGCGCCGGGCTGTTCGATGTCAGCCACATGGGCGAGATCGAGATCGCCGGCAAGGACGCGCTGGCCGCGGTGCAGCGGATCTCGTCGAATGACGCCTCCAAGCTGCAGGTGGGACAGGCCCAGTACTCAGGACTGCTCACCCCGCAGGGCACCTTCGTCGACGACCTGCTCGTGTATCGCCTCGCTCCCTCGCACTTCCTCCTCGTCGTCAATGCCGGGAACATCCTGAAGGACTATGCCTGGATCGCCGAGCAGATCAAGCCGGCGGGCGACGCGGTTGCGGTGGACGCGAGCTCACGCTACGCGCTGCTCGCCCTGCAGGGGCCGGCCGCCCTGGACGTGCTGCAGCCGCTCACCGGGATCGAGCTCGCCGCGATGAAGTATTACTGGTTCGCACACGGGGAAGTGGCGAATGTGCGTGCGACCGTCTCACGCACCGGCTACACCGGCGAGGACGGCTTCGAGATCTTCGTGCCGCCGCAGTCGGCCGACCGCGTCTGGCAGGCCATCCTCGAATCGGGTCGCGATGCCGGCGTGATCCCGTGCGGCCTCGGCGCGCGCGACACCTTGCGCCTCGAGGCGTCGATGCGCTTGTACGGCAACGACATCGACGACACGACGACCGCCCTCGAGGCGGACCTGAATTGGATCGTCGGCTGGAAGAAAGACGATTTCGTCGGGGCGCCGGCCCTGCGCGACCAGAAGGCGTCAGGGATCACTCGCAGGATTGTCGGGTTCGAGATGCTCGACCGTGGCATTGGGCGTCACGGCTATGACGTGTACGTCGGCGATACGAAGGCCGGTGTCGTGACCAGTGGAACCCAGACGCCGCATCTGAAAAAGGCGATCGGGATGGCGTACCTGCCGGTCGAGCACGCGGCGCCGGGAACGGAATTCGACGTGGATATCCGCGGGCGCCGCATGCGGGCGCGCGTTGTCCCGATGCCGTTCTACAAGCGCGCGAAGTAGCGCGACCTTCAGGCGGAGAGCAGCGCAAGCCTTCGGGCGAGCGGTAGCACAGGCCCTCAAGGGCCTGCCAGGGAGACACGATGACGTCGTATCCGGTCGGCCTCAAGTACACCAAGGACCACGAATGGATCGAGCTCTCGGGCGATCGCGGCAAAGTGGGGATCACCGACTATGCCCAGCAGCAGCTCGGCGACGTCGTGTATGTGGAGCTGCCCGAAGTCGGCGCGCGTCTCAAGCAGGGTCAGTCGTTCGGCACCATCGAATCGGTGAAGGCGGTCTCCGAGCTCTATTCACCGGTGACCGGTGAAGTCGTCGAAGTGAACGCGGCGCTCAAAGACAAACCGGAGGCGGTGAACGCCGACCCGCACGCGAGCTGGATGATCGTCGTCAAGCTGACGAACCCCGGCGAAGCCGGCGCGCTGCTCGACGCCGCCCAGTATCAGGACCTCGTCAAGTAGCGAGCGCACCGCCCGGAGCTGTTGAACACTCCATGGTCTTTGATTTCGAGACGTTCCAATCCCGCCACATCGGACCCGACGCTGAAGAAACTGCCGCGATGCTGAAGGCGGTCGGCGCGGCATCCCTCGACGCGCTGATTGACGAAGCCATTCCCGCGCGCATCCGCCTGACGAAGCCGCTGGATCTGCCGCCCGGTCAGAGCGAGCACCACTTCCTGAAGGAACTGCAGGAGATCGCCGCCCGCAACCAGGTCTTCCGGTCGTTCATCGGCCTCGGCTATTACGACTGCATCACGCCAAGCGTCATTCTTCGCAACGTCCTCGAGAATCCCGGCTGGTACACGCCGTATACGCCGTACCAGGCCGAGATCGCGCAGGGCCGCCTCGAATCGCTGCTCAACTTCCAGACGATGGTGCGCGATCTGACGGCGATGGAGGTGGCGAACGCCTCGCTGCTCGACGAAGCGACCGCCGCCGCCGAAGCAATGACGATGCTTGCGCGCGTGCAGAGCAAGCGCATCGACGGCGTCGCCGGGCCGCCACAGTTTGTCGTCGCCGACTCGGTGTTCCCTCAGACGCTCGACGTGCTGCGCGCCCGTGCCGAACCGCTCGGCATCGAGCTGGTCGTGACGGATAGCGATGCGGTGGAGTTCACCGATCGCACCTTTGCCGCGCTCGTCCAGTCGCCGGACGAGGCGGGTCGAGTCCGTGATCTGCGAGCGTTCATGGCAAAGGCGAAACGTGCGGGCGTCGCGGTCGCAGTCGGTACCGATCTGCTCAGCCTCACGCTCATCACGCCTCCCGGCGAGATTGGCGTCGACGTCGTCTACGGCAACTCGCAGCGCTTTGGCGTCCCGCTCGGCTACGGAGGTCCGCACGCAGCGTTCTTCGCGACGCTCGAGCGCCACGTGCGCCAGGCGCCCGGACGGATCATCGGCGTCTCGATCGACGCGCACGGCAACACCGCCTACCGCATGGCGCTCCAGACGCGCGAACAGCACATCCGCCGCGAGAAGGCGACCTCGAACATCTGCACTGC
>DATFXR010000584.1:0-14087 GCA_035315685.1 Vicinamibacterales bacterium
CCTGTCCAGGCGCGCGCTCACGGACACCGTCCGCGGCGTCTACCTGCCGTACTGGACCTTCGACGCCCAGGTGCACGCGAGCTGGACGGCGGACTCCGGCCGCTACTACTACGTCACGGTCAACGGCAAACGTGAGCAGCGCGTCGAATGGTCGCCGGCCGCTGGCGAGCTCGATCACTTCTTCGACGACGAGCTCGTCGCCGCGTCCACCGGCGTCGCCGCCGGGCTGTTGCGCCGTCTCGAGCCATTTCCCACCAGTCAGTTGATTCCGTACGATCCCGGTTATCTCGCCGGATGGACCGTCGAGCGCTATCAGATCGATCTGGTCAACGCCGCGACGCGTTCGCGCGCGATCATGGAAGGCAAGATCCGGCAGCTGTGCTCGGCGGAGGTCCCCGGCGACACCCAGCGCAACCTCCAGGTCCAGTCGACATTCTCGGATCAGAAGTTCAAGCACATCCTCGTGCCGGTGTGGCTGCTCACCTACACCTACGGCGCCAAGGTCTATCAGGTGGCGACCAACGGCGTCACCGGCAGTATCGCGGGCGGTCGGCCGTGGAGCTGGATCAAGATCGTCCTGTTGATCATCGTGGTGATCATCGCGCTCATCGTGTTCCAGTCTTCGAAGCACTGACGCGCCTCGCCAGGTCCACACCGGAAGGCATCGTCAGGTTACGAGCCGCCACGAAGGCACGAAGACACGAAGGACGGCCTTGTACTAGAACCCTTCGTGATTTCGTGTCTTCGTGGCAACCTCGGTGCGCCGCGATGCGCCGGCGCGGAGGCCTCGTTCACGCCACGCCACGGTGTCAGCGCCGTGCCGGTCAGGTGTACGACCGCAGCACGTCGTGCGCTCGATGGCCGGCTTCGAGAGACGCCAGAATCACGTCCGGCGTGACCGGCGTGCGTCGGAACACATCGTCGCCCACGGCGTCGACGATGGCGGCGAGAATCGCGCCGACGCCGGCGCCGACCGGCGGTTCACCGACGCCACGCGCGCCGACCGGCGTTTCCGGGTCGGCCTTGTCGAGTGCCGCCTGGCGCATCCCGTCGGCCGGGACGTCGAGGATGGTGAGCGGCTTCGTGTGATGGAAGCGCAACGCCAGCGGCATCCCGTACTGCCTGTCGTATACCGTTCGCTGCGTGAGCGCGTGGCCAATCCCGAGGCAGCTGCCGCCGAGAATCTGCCCGCCGAGGCTGCGGGGGTTCATGACGGTGCCGACATCGGCCACGGCCGCGTACTCGACCAGCCTCACCGATCCCGTTTCGACGTCGACTTCGACCTCGGCGAAACCGACGACGTACGAGTGCGTCTCGCCGTCGTGGGAGTAGGTGTCCTTGGCCACGCCCATGAGCCCCTGGCCCGCGAGTGCGGCAGCCGAGGCACGCGTCGTCGCGTGAATGTTCGACGGCAGGTCGTGGCCGTCGTATGCGCCGCCACGCTGCATGGCGCGCTGCGCCGCCTGCTCGAAAGTGAGGTAGCGGGAGCGATCGCCGCTGCGATAGACCCGCGCCTCTTCGACGCGGTAGTCGTCCGGGCGGCCGCCGAGATCTGCGGCGGCGATCTGCAGGAGCTTCTGTCTGGCGTCGGTTGCGGCCGCGTGGTTGGCGCGCGACATCGCGTGCATGGTCTGACTGCCGTCGGAGGTGCACGTCCACGGCAGGTTCCGGCTGGTGTTGCCCCAGACAACCTCGACGCGGTCCCATGGCACATCGAGCACTTCCGCGGCGACGCGTGCTGTGTCGATCACCGAGTGGGTGCCGAGGTTGCCAATGCCTGACTGCACGTAGAGCCTGCCGTCGGGCCGAATCAGCAGCAAGCCGTCGTAGCCGATCGAGTAGCCGCCGATGAACGGACTGACCGAGATGCCGATGCCGCGCACCTTCGAGCCGTCGCGCGTGCCGCGCCGCGCCGTGCGCTCATCCCACTTGAAGAGTTCGGCGCCGCGCTCGATGGCCTCAACGACGAACGCGCTCGTGACGTGGCTGCGTGTGCCATCCTTGCCCGGAGGTCCCAACAGCGCCTTGCCAGCAGGCGCGTTCACGCGATGGAGCACCACCGGATCGATGCCGAGCCGCCGCGCCGCCTTGGCGAGGATCGGCTCCATGATCGCGTTCTGCTGCATCCCGCCCGGCGCTCGCTGCGACGTCGGCGGCGGCGTGTTCGTCAGAACCGACAGCCCGCGGAAGCGCATCGCCATCGGCTGATACGCCAGCGAGCACATCACCGGCGCCGCTTCGAGATCGTACTGGTCCTCGTAGGGTCCGGCGTCCTGCAGGACGAACATGTCCACGGCCGTGACGCGGCCGTCCTTACGCAGGCCGATCCGGACTCGCGCCAGCAGCGACGGTCGGCAGCGGCCGATGAAGTGCTCCTCTTCGCGGCTGATGCGCATCATCACCGGCGCGCCAGCTTTTCTGGCGAGGAGCGCAGGAACGGCCAGCGTGTGGGTGCCTGGAATCTTGCTGCCGAAGCCGCCGCCGGTGTATTCGCTGATCACGACGACCCGGTCCGCGTCGATGCCGACCCAGCGCGCCACCGATTCGACGGTCTGCACCACACTTTGCGTGGAGCAGTGGACGTACAGTCGCCCGCTCTGCCAGTAGGCCATCGCCGTGCGCGTCTCGAGCGGCTGATGGCTCGTCGACTGTGTGTGGAACGTTTCGTCGAGCACGAGATCGGCCTGCCGGAAGCCGGCGTCCAGATCGCCGTACGCCCACTGCGTCCCGGGCTCCCCCATCGGCAGCGCGCCATCCGGCGCTCCGGCGAAGTCCTGTGCGGTCCACTTCAGAGTGGTCAGCTTGCCGCCGACGAAGGCGTTCCCCTCGCGCCGCGCATTTGGCCCGTTCGGACGCAAGCTGTCCAGCGGATCGACGAGGAAGGGCAGCGGCTCCAAGTCGAGCTCGATCCGATCGACAGCTTCCGCCGCGACGTGTTCATCGACGGCGGCGACTGCCAGGATCGGCTCCCCCTTGTAGACCGGCTCCTTCGTGAGCGCCGCCTCTGGCGCCAGCGGCCCCGCTGGTGCACCGGCCTCGCGGCGCGGCGCCGGCAGATCGTCGGCGGTCAGGATGGCCCTGACCCCCGGCATCGACAGCGCCGCGCGGGCGTCGATGCGGCGCACGCGACAGTGCGGCATGGGGCTCAACAGCAGCTTGCAGAAGAGCATGCCGTCGACCCGATAGTCTTCGGCGTACTTCGCGCGGCCCGTCACCTTGGCAACGAGATCCGGGGGAGTGTAATTGCGACCCAGCAGCTTGTAGCCGGACATCGGCGCTCTCCTCACCGAAGACGACCGTTACCGTGGCAGCCTGCACGATACGCGGCGGTTCGACAGATGGAGTTCCCCGCTCGCGTGCCTACGGCTTGTCGGTCGTGCGGCGCACGGCCTTCATGTCGTCGCCGAAATCATCCATCCGCTGTTTGTACAGCGCATCCGCCGACGGCTCGATTTCCTGGGGCTTGAGATCGGCGACGATGTTGCCGCCGTACGCGCCCAGGATCGAACCGCCAGAGCCCCGACAGATCGGGCTTGCCGTCAGGCATGCGTGCGCCGGCGCCGCGAGATTCGGCGACCCGTCCGCGTTGCGCGGCAGGCCCACGGTCGGCTGCTTCAACCATTGCGCCTCTGCGACGACGCTCATCAACGACGCGATGACGACGAGCGCGGCTTGCTTCATAGCGGCACGAGTATACAGCCGGAAATCGCGGACGCCGAGTGACATGGCCCGTCGACAGCCACTTCGGGCCGTCGACCATGGGTCACTCGTACCCAATCCCCAGCTCTGTTGCGACGGTCGCGAGCGGTGAGTCGGTCGTCCACAGTTTCAAACGCCCGACGAGGGCGGACGCTAGTAAATGCGCGTCCGTCCAGCCGATCCCTCGGCCGTTTAGCTTGCGGTGGCGCACGAACGCGACGACCTCCGCGTGGGCCACGAGCGGCGCCTGTTCCATGCGCTCATAGTTCGCGAGAAGCGACTTGCGCCCACCCTCGTCTCCGGCGAGCAGCTCTCCGTAAACGAAGTCGTGGCCGTTGACTTCATCCCGGATCAGGAGCCTGTCGAGTTCGGTCGCATACGGCGCGCGGTTCGCCAGGAACCGGATCCACACGGACGTGTCGACCAGAACGCTCATGCGGCGGAATGTTTAACCGACGAGGCGCGTTCACGGCGCCGGGGCGTGTCGTGTAGGTTTGGCTCGGATCCGCGGAGAGCCCGGAGCCGCTCGTACGCACCGCGGCGAACCAGCGCCTCGAGACCGAGACGGACCGTCTCGGTGTCTGTCTTGGCGCCCGCAGCTGACTTGGCATTGCGCAAAAGCCGCTCGTCGATGTGCAGGGTCTTCTTCATACAGCCGATTGTGCCATATATGTATGGCTTACGGCTCTCGCGCCTTCATCGACGAAAGGCTGGACGGCCTTGCCAAGCGCCGTCCAGCCGATTGAAAGGTGTCAGGGACCACGGCTGAAAACAGTTGGCAACGAGATCCGGAGTCGTGTAGTCGCGACCCGGCAGCTCGTAGCCGGACATCGGCGTTCTCCTCACCGAAGACGACAATCACCGGTGCGGCGTGCACGATACGCCGGTCACGTGGGATCGTCTCAGTCCATGATCGTGATCTGCTGACTCACGGTCCGCACGGTCGCGCCGCTGGCGTCACGCAGCGTCATCGTCACGGTTGCCGTTCCGGCGTTGTCGGCGCGCATCTGCCACGCGACACTCTGACTCCCGCCAGGCGCGACCGACGGCACCGACTGCGTCGTCGACGACGGATTCTGCAGCCGCATCGAATTCGACGGCGTGAAGCTGACGCGCACCGAGTAACCGCTCGCGGCGGAAGCGCCATTGTTCGTCACCGTCGCTGTCGCGGTGAAGTTCTGGCCGCGACGGACACTTGCCGGGACGATGCTCATCGTGAGCGCCGGCGCCGTCACCGTGCCGTTGTTGACCGTGACGCTCACCGGCGCCGACGTCGTTGAATTGTTCGCGGCGTCGAACGCGCGCACGGTCAGCGAATGGGTACCGTTCGCGGCGCCGGTGGTGTTCCACGACGCCGAGTACGGCGACGTCGTGTCGCTCGAGATCACCGTCCCATCGACGAGGAAGTCGACGCGCGTGACGCCGACGTTGTCGCTCGCATTCGCCTGAATGCTGACCGTGCCGCTCACAGTCGCGCCCGCCGCGGGACTGGCGATCGATGCCGTCGGCGGCGTGGTATCGGGGGCGGTTACCGGGAGGAGCGTCAACGTCGCCAATTGGCTGCCATTGCCGAACGTGGCCGTCACGCTGATCGTGGTTTTCGCGGGTACCGTCGACGTCGTGATCGTGAAGTTCGCAGACGTCTGACCCGCAGGCACGGTGACGATCGGCGGCGCCTGCGCGCTCGTGCTGCTCGTCGCCATCGTGATCGATGCGCCGCCGGACGGTGCCGGTCCAGTCAGCGTCACCGTCGCCGGCACACTGCTGCCGCCGGTCGCGGTCGCGCTGGTGACGCCGGCCAGCGTCAGCGACGCGAGCTGCGGTCCGGCATTCGGATTCGGGGCGATGTCCAGAAACGCCTGCTTCGTGCTCGCGCCCGAACTGCCGGTGATGGTGGCCGACGTGAAGCTGCTGACGGCGCTCGTGCCGACGGTGAACGTCGTCGCGCTGTTGCCCGCCGCGATGGTCACACTCGCCGGCACTTGCGCCGCCGGGTTGCTGCTCGATAGCGAAATCGTCGCGCCGCCGACTGGCGCTGGCGTCACGAGTCCGACGGTGCCGAGCACGGAACCGCCGGCGGTCGTCGACGTCGGATTTATGCCAAACGCGAACAGCGATGGAATCGCCGGCACGTCGGGATCGATGCGAAGGACGGCCGCGTGCAGCCCGCTGTCACTGCTGCCGTACGACGCCTGGATCATCACCCACCGGCTGAAGTTCGCATCGGCCGTCGTGACAGTGAATGACCCGCTCTGACTGCCGGCTGGCACGTTGACGAATTGCGTGCCGCTGCTGCTGCCGGTGACCTGGACCGACGCGCCGCCGGCTGGCGCCGGACCGGTCAGCGTGACCGTGCCCGTCGCCGACGTGCCGCCGACCGCGCTTGGCGACGTCAACGTCACCGTCGAGAGACTCGGTGCCGGCGCCGCAGAGCCGGCCGGCCTGATCGTGAGCCGTGCCTGCGGCGCGTGATAGCCGTCGTTCGCCGTGCCGACGTCGAACACGACCGGCACCGCCGCGGCAACCGTCGCCGTCGGGATCGAGAAACTCGCCGCCGTTTGTCCTTCCGGGACGACGACGTGCGCAGGGGGTTGCGCGAGCGACGTGTCGCTGCTGACAATCGTCACGTCGATGCCGCCGGCCGGCGCCGGACGCTGCAGCGCGATCGTGCCGGTGACGGCGCTCCCGCCGGCGACGCTGTCCGTGCTCAGCGACATGCTGAAGAGCAGCTGCACCATGCCGAACGACGTCATCTGCATGCCCGTCCCGTAGTCGGCGCGGAGGGTGCCGGTGATGCCGACGCCCACCGGAACGGTCGTGATCGGGGAGACCGTGGCGTCGGTGGACCCCGCGGGAATCGTCACGAACGCCGGCACCTCCACGCCTGGCAAGTCGGAGATGATCCGCACCGTCGCACCGCCTACCGGCGCCGGACCGTTCAAGGTCACGCGCGCCTGCGTCGACGCGCCGCCTTCGACGGTCCCAGGTTCAGGAACGATCCACAGCAGGTCGAGGCCTGGCGGCGTCGCCGGCGACGCGACGACGCGGAAGCTCCCGCTCGCCGACCACGGCCCGAAGACCGCCCCGTGCCGCGCGCGCACGCGCCAGAAATAGGTGCCCGGCGGGAGCGGCACGTCGTGCGCCACCACGTAGTCCGATCGGCTGACGCCTTGCACGAGCAGGACCCCGAACGAGCCGGCAAAATTCGGATCGGTGTCGACGTCGAGGTCGTACGCCGAGACCTGTGGATTCGGCGTGTCCGTCCAGTCGAACATGAACGGGACCGACACTGTCGCACCACCGACGGGCGACTGCACCGTCGGCGCCGCGGCCACCGGCGCGGTGTTGACGATCTTGACGTTCAGGGTTGCCGACGGCAGTCCGCGCACGTTGTCGACCGACACCGCCCGCACGCGGTAGTAGACGTTCGGGATTTCGTTGCCCCAGCCGGCGTGGAACTTCGTCCCGAACTGCATCGGGTCCAGCGTCAGCGTCTGCGGCGCCGAGAAGCTCGGCTCGTCGTCGGCCTCGAGCAGGTAGTACTGGGCGTTGGGCACCGCCGTCCACGTGATGTCGAAGTTTTCCAGCGCGTGGAACTGCGACAGGTTGGCCGGCGCGGTGAAGCTTGGCGTGCCCGGTGCCGGTCCGAGTCCCGTGATCGTCAGCGTCCGCACCGCCGACCACGGCGAGTCGATCGATCCGATCGCGCCGCCGACGATCTGCGTCGCTTTCACGCGCCAGAAGTACGTGCCGTTGGGCAGACCGCTCAGCCGCGCAAACGTCGGAATGGGATCGCCGTTGCGCACGTCGGTGAATCCGTCGGCGATGACGACGGTGAAGGCGCTCGTGGTGCCGACCTGCCAGGAGTAGCTGCCGATCGGCCCACCGGGATCGGACACCGCTGTCCATTGCAGCGTCACCGGTTGGATCACCGACGCGCCGCTATTGGGTGCGACAAGGGTCGGCGCGGGCGGCGGCGCCTGCGCCGCGGAATTCGCCGCCGTCAAACCCGCAATGCAGACTGCGATGAGAATGGATCGAGGTGCCAGGAGAATGTGTCGAGCGAGTGGATTACGCCGGTGACCTTCATGCATCGGAACGGCCTCCAAATCGGCGAGAGGTTGCGCTCCGCTGCCGCCACAACAGCGTCGCGTGCCAATGCTGCGGTCGATCACCGATGCGCGCAAGTGAAAACGCGCATGAGTCGAGTCGATTTGTTTGAGCGCTATCTCGTTCGATAGATGATCGCAGCACGTGTCCAGCGTCTCGCGCACGTCCTTGTCTGATGCAGATGTTCGCCGCGGTCAGAAGCGAAGCGCCGCACTGAACGATGAGCGAACACTATGTCCGCGACGCGACCAACCTCGGCGATGCCAGCGGATCGCTGGTGGATCTCGTTTCGAGCACGGACCACGATCGCCTTTGTGAAGCGATCGGCCAGTGCGCGATGATTGCAGCATGTACTGTTGGCCCAGCGCGAGCGCGTTCAGGCGGATGACGGTGAACAACGAACCGGTTCCGGATTTCTCAGGGGTGTGGCAGCTGAATCTCGAGAAGAGTACGTTCCGTGGCCCTTCGCCGCGAGAAATCTTGACCAACATCGAGCACCGCGAGCCGATGCTGATCCAAACCACGCTCATCGTTGCGGCCGATGGCGGAGAACAGCTGTGGATCTTCACCCTTGACACGAGTGGCAGCGAGTCAACGAACACGACGACGGCCGGCGAGGTACAGAGTCGGGCCCATTGGAACGGTTCTGAACTGGTCATCGATTCAGTATTGAGAACGCCGGGCCGTACTTTCCATTTCAGCGACCACTGGTCGCTCTCTCACGATCGTCAGACGCTGAAAATGGCGCATCCCGACGACGATCTTGCCGGACAGGTTGCGATTCTCGAGAAGGCGTCTCCCGATGCCGCCGCAAGATTCAAGCGTCAGTAGAGGCTGCGCCCGTCGAACGCGAGGCGCTCCGAGGTGGACGCGATGAGCGAACGCTCCTTCCCGATTCGAAAGGCGTTCCGAATGAAGGTCCATGCCGGGCATGAGGCGGAGTACGAGCGCCGCCATCGTCCGATCTGGTCCGAACTGGAGGATGTGTTGCGAGCCCACGGCGTGACGCGCTACTCGATCTTCCTCGATCCGGCCACGCAGGATCTGTTTTCGTACGTCGAGATCGAGGATGAGCAGCGCTGGAACGCCATCGCCGGCACCGACGTGTGCCGCCGGTGGTGGCGCTACATGCGCGAGATCATGCCGGCGTCCGGCGACGATTCGCCACTCTCGATCGAACTCAAAGAGGTGTTCCGACTTTGAACGCGGGTCCCGGGCCATGGCGACGGCTGACCAGGCCTGCGGCTTGCGACGGGCCGCCGAACGATCTACCGTCGACCGATGACATCGACAATGCAACACGGGACCCGTCGACTGGGCTCCTCGGGACCTGCCGTCTTCCCGCTGGCGCTCGGATGCATGGGAATGTCCGGCATGTACGGGCCGGCGGACGAGACCGAGAGTATCGCCACGATTCACGCCGCCCTCGACGCTGGCGTCACGCTCCTCGACACGGGCGACTACTACGGCGCCGGGCACAATGAGCTGCTCATTGGCCGGGCGCTGCGCGACCGTCGCGACAAGGCGCTGGTCTCCGTGAAGTTCGGTGCGCTGCGTTCGCCCGACGGCAGTTGGGTCGGCATGGATACGAGGCCAGCCGCGGCGAAAAACTTCGTCGCGTACACGCTCACCCGCCTCGGGCTCGATCACGTCGACATCTATCGGCCCGGTCGGCTCGATCCCGGCGTGCCGATCGAGGAAACCATCGGCGGCCTCGCCGATCTGGTGAAGGCCGGCTACGTGCGCGCGATCGGCTTGTCAGAAGTGGGGCCGGACACGATTCGCCGCGCGAGTGCCGTTCATCCGATCAGTGATTTGCAGATCGAGTACTCACTGATCAGCCGCGATCCCGAGAAGGCGATCTTCCCGGTCCTCGCCGAACTCGGCATCGGCGTCACCGCCTACGGCGTGCTGTCCCGGGGGCTGCTCAGCGGGTCTCGGCCGAAGCCGCAGGGTGACCTCCGAACACGCTTGCCGCGGTTCACCGGTGAGAACCGCGAGCGAAACCAGCGGCTGATCGAAGCGCTTCAGAGACTGGCGGCGGAGAAGCACGTCAGTGCGTCGCAGCTCGCGATTGCGTGGGTGCTTGCGAAAGGCACGACGATCGTGCCGCTGATCGGTGCGCGCACGCGCGCGCAGCTCGCGGAGTCGCTGGACGCCTTGAAGGTGGCGCTCACGCCGGCCGACATCGCGCAGATCGAAGCGGCCGTACCCGCCACCGCGGCCGCGGGCAGCCGGTACGACGAACATCAGATGCGGATTCTCGACAGCGAACGCTGACCGCGGAAGGGCGCGGCCGAACCCCGCAGGTCGGCCAGCGGCGGATGTCGGCGAGGGTCCGCCGCTGCCGTCGACGTCTGATAGAGTTCCGCCTCGCAGGAGTGTTCGTCATGCGAAGACTCTCGTGGTTGGCTTCATCGGTTGCGGTGCTCGCCGCCGCGTGGTCGGCGACCGCGCCCGCACAGACGCCTGCGTCGGCCGTCACCGTGTTCGAAGGCGCGCGCGTCATCACCGGCGACGGACGCGCACCGCTCGAAAACGCCTCGTTCATCGTCAGCGGCGGACGCTTCACCCAGGTCGGCAGTGCCGCAAGCGTCCGGGTGCCCGCGGGTGCGACGCGCGTCAGCCTCGCCGGCAAGACGGTCATGCCGGCGATCGTCGACGTGCACACGCATCTCAGCCAGACGCGCGATGCGCTGCTCGACGACCTGCGCCGACGTGCCTACTGGGGCGTGGGCGCCGCGCAGAGTCTCGGTCAGGACACGACGGACGTGTCGTTTCAGGTGCGGGCCCAGACGCTGCCCGGTCTCGCCCGGTTCTTCACTGCCGGACGCGGCATCACGGCGCCCGAGCCGGGACGCACCACCGCGCCGTACTGGGTGACGACGACGGCGGAAGCCCGGAAAGCGGTGCAGGAGAATGCGGCGAAGAAGGTCGACATCATCAAGATCTGGGTCGACGATCGCAACGGTACCGTCAAGAAGCTGTCGCCCGAGCTCTACACCGCGGTCATCGACGAAGCGCACAAGAACAGCCTCCGCGTCATCGCGCACATCTACACGCTCGAGGACGCGAAGGGCACGCTGCGCGCCGGCCTCGACGCGTTCGCCCACGGCGTGCGTGACAAGGATCTCGACGACGAGTTCGTCGCGCTCGTCAAACAGCATCCAAACCTGGTACTGAACCCGAACATGCCCGATCGCGGCGTCGTCGCTGATATCGGCTGGCTGCAGCCGGCCCTGCCGGCGGCCGAATTCGAGACGCTGCAGAAAGGCAACACGAATCGGCCCGACGTCCACGCGTTCTGGAGCATCCAGGCGCGAAACCTGACCAAAATGAACGCCGCCGGCACGCGCATCGTCGTCGGGACCGACGGGAACACGCCGTATGCGCCGCACGTGGAGATGGAAGACATGGTCGCGGCCGGGATAGCGCCGATGCAGGTCATCGTCGCGGCGACGCGGAACGGCGCGCAATTCCTCAGGATGACCGACGCGGGCACCATCGATGCCAACAGAAGCGCCGACTTCATCGTGCTCGACGCCAACCCGCTGGACGACATCGCCAACACGCGCAAGATCTCGTCGGTGTATCTGCGCGGCGCCGCCGTGGATCGCTCGTCATACAAATGACGCTCGGCTCGCCTGAGCGTTACACCAGCGAGCCGCGCCCGCCGCCGTTCCTTCGCCGCGTTGAAAGCGTTCGCCCCGATCTGCCCTACCCGTACGTGCGTGACCGGTCAACCAGTTCGGATCGGTAACCCGGCCACCCAAACCCTCGGGCCCGCCCGGGCTCATCTCAGCGTGGGACAACCCAGCGTGCTTCGACAACGCGGAAAGGGTGCGTATGAACGGACGATGGAGATCGCGTCGGACACTCGCGACGCTCGTGATCACAGGCAGCATCTACAGCGCTGTCCTCACCTGCGCCGCGCTCAGCGGACAGGCGGACGGTGACGGCGGCGTCGACAACCAGGGCGGCGGATCGCAGTTCCTGCTGAAGGGCGTTCGGCCGACGCGTCCCTCGACGATCGGGCTCTTCATCCGTGACAACGACGCCGCGATCGTGCTCGGCAAGGCGCTTTTCTGGGACACGCAGGCCGGCAGCGATGGCCGGCAGGCGTGCGCAAGCTGTCACTTCAACGCCGGCAGCGACAATCGCAGCACCAACGTGCTGAATGCCGGCCACAACGGACGATTTGACGTCTCCGCCGGCGGCCATGCCGGCCCGAACACGACGATGACCGCCGACGATTTCCCGTTCCACCGGCTCGCCGACGGCAACGACAACGCCTCGACGGTGACCTTCGACACCGACGACGTGTACGGTTCGCAGGGCGTCTTCCTCCGCAGCTTCAACTTCGTCGGCGGGACTGCGATCGACAACTGCACCGATCAGCCCGACGCCGTGTTCAACGTCGACGGACACAACGTGCGCCGCGTCACAGGCCGTCAGGCGTCGACCACGATCAACGCCGCGTTCAACTTCCGCAATTTCTGGGACGGCCGCGCACGCGAGTTCTTCAACGGCGTGAACCCGGGCGGACAGACCGATCCCAGCGCGCGCATCTACCGCACCATCAACGGCGTGCTCACGCCCGTCGCGGTGCTCATCGATCACGGCAGCGCGGCGTCGCAGGCCACCGGCCCGACGCTGAACGGCACGGAGATGTCGTGCGACGGCCGCACCTGGCCCAATGTCGGCCGGAAACTGCTCCTGCTCACGCCGCTCGCCGATCAGGAGGTGAGCACGACCGACAGCGTGCTGGGTAGCATCGTGGGCCCCGATGGCAAGGGACTGACGACCTCCTACGCGGCGCTGATCAGGACGGCATTTCAGCCGGACCTCTGGGAGAGCAACGCCACGGTCTCGATCGGCGGGACGGAGTTCTCGCAGATGGAAGCGAACTTCTCGCTCTTCTGGGGGCTGGCGATTCAAGCCTACGAATCGACGCTGATCTCGGACGACGCGCCAATCGATCGGTACCTCTCGGGCTCGCCCGCCGCGCTGTCGGACGACGCGATCGCCGGCCTTGCGCTCTTCCAGGGGCAGGCCCGCTGCGTGCAGTGCCACAACGGTCCCACTCTCTCGGAGGCAATCAAATCGGGTGGACACTCGTTCGTGAACATCGGCGTCCGCCCGACGTCCGAAGACACCGGGGACGTCGTGCAGACCGGACAGGGCCGCTTCAAGGTCCCGACGCTTCGCAACGTCGAGCTGCTTGGTCCGTACTACCACAATGGAGGCCAGGCGACGCTGCGGCAGGTGATCGACTTCTACAACCGCGGCGGCGACTTCCCCGACGGCAACACCGATTCACAGATTCGCCCGCTCGGCCTGAGCGAGGCGCAGAAGCATTCGCTCGTGTCGTTCCTGCTCTCGCTGACCGACGACCGCGTGCGCTACCAGCAGGCGCCGTTCGATCACCCCGCGCTCTGCCTGCCGGGCGCGACCGGCGACGGTGTGGCCGGCTCGTGCCTCGTGGCGATTGGCGCGGCAGGCTCGGCGACGCCGATCGGCACGTTCCTTGGACTGGACCCGTACCAGAAATAGGATGGCCTGAACCGTTTCGCAGGGGCGGCCCGCCGCCGTCCCTGCGAACGATGCAAGACACCCGGGCTGGGCGTCGACGAGACCGTTAGTGGGTGGTGGCTCTCGGCGCCCCTTGGCCCACCGCCGCCTTCAACTCCTCGAGGGTCGCCACTCGAGGCCCGTGCAGCGCGGCAATCTGACGCACATCCAGATTGAGCTTCTGAATGTTATCGTAGAGGTTGACCGCGAACGGACTTGGCGTCGCCGGCGGCGCCTGGTTCGGTGCGAGCGGCGCCCAGGCGTCCACCTCCATCAGGATCTTTTCCTTCGGGAGATAGATCATCGCGAACGCGTCGTTGTGACCGTTGCCCGCGATCGGATAGACCTCGATCGCGCGGCTGCCGTCGGTGATGACGTGCTTGTCGGTGAACGTCTCGAACGTCGCCGGCTTGTTCGCCTGCGCCAGCCTGTCGGGATTGATGGTGTGCGGCGTCGTCCACGCCCTCTCGTAATACGGCTTGTTCAGGTCGTGAGTGACGATGGTCGCACCCTCGGCCACATACGTGCGGAGTCCGCCGGAGTGATCGAAATGGGCGTGAGTGTTGATCACCGATTTGATCGGCTTGTTCGGAATGGTCTCCTTGATCTTGGCGATCACCGCCGTCGAGCGCGCCTCGTCCAGCGGTCCCTCGACGACGACGATGTGATCTTTCTGATCGATGGCGACGCTGTGATGGCTGCCGCCC
>DATFXR010000585.1:0-3121 GCA_035315685.1 Vicinamibacterales bacterium
CGTCGCCTCACTAGTAGGGTATGCCGACGGATTCCAAACTGTGAATAAGGCGTCTACCGTTCGAGATGCTCTGGTTGGTCGTCGAACGGAATACCGAGTGGCGGCCCTGCATACACAAACTGACGTCGCCAGGGCGGCCACAGACGGATTCAGCGTCTCTCCAGCGCCGTCGATCGCCGTGAGGGAGCCAAAAGGCTCCTCTTCAGGACTTGCGAATGCGCGGCCATGAGGCGTATCGAGAATCCCTACTCAGATCGAAGCGCCTGTAATACATCGACACTTGACGCGCGCGCCGCCGGTAGGAGCGACGCGATCACCCCCGCCGCGATGAGGACGGCGGCCGCGCCGACCGCAGGGAGCATCCCCGGCATGCGAGTGGTCCCCAGGTAAGTTGACGCCACGCGGGCCAACACGTAGCCGAACACGGCGCCAGCAGTGATACCGACCGTGACGATTACCGCGCCTTCCTTGAGGACCCGTGTCAGTAGCTGCGATGGCGTAGACCCGAGCGCCAGTCTTACGCCGAACTCGCGCGTTCGCGCGCTCACCGAGAACGCCAATACGCCCGCGACGCCGACCACCGCAATGAGCAGCGCGATGCCGCCAAACGCCGAGAACACGAACGCGTTCAAACGCTCCGGCGTCAGCACCTGGGCGCGCACATCCTCGAGCGTCGTCGGTCGCTCGACAGCCTTGTCGGCGGAGATCTCGCGGATGACGCGCGTCACGGACGGGGCGAGCGCGTATGGATCTCCTGTGGCGCGGACGAACAGGCGGGTGGCATAGCCCATTTGCCGAACCGGGTGGTACACCGTCATCGACGGCTTCTGCACAACGTCCTCGTCATCCACGTCCGCTACGACGCCGACGATGCGGCGGGGCTGCCCATTTCCAAGACTGTTCCACCACAGACGTCGGTTGACCGCGTCGCTGTTGGGGAACAGGCGCTGCGCCACGCTTTGGCTGACGATGGCCACGAGTTCGCTGCCATTGCGATCCTCGTCCGTAAACTCTCGGCCCGCGATGACTGGGACACCGAGCACTTCGAAGAATCGAGACGAGACGAGTCGGAACCGACAAGTCGGGTTTTCTTCGCCATCCGCGGGCTGGTACCCCTCGAATGCAAACTGTAACTTCATGCCAGAGCTGGGGTCGCGCCAGGGCACGACCATTCCGGCCGCGACACCCTGCACGCCCGGCAGCTCGCCGATCCGCCGAGTCGCTTCCTGGAAGAAGTCGAGCGCCGCCGCGCCGCCGACGCCCGTCGCCGACGGTGGAACGTCGATCGCCAATACCTGTCGCATGTCATAACCGGTATTCGCAGTCTGCAATGCAGTGAGCGTGGCGACCAGCATGCCGGCGCCCGCAAGCAGCACGAACGAGCATGCGATCTGGATCGTCGCAAAGATCCGCAGGCGGCGGTTCGTGCCTGCCGTCATCCGCGCGCTGCCGCCAGCCAGCCTCAAACCACCCGCCCGATCCGGCGCCGGGAGCCGTGGAACGTAGGCGAGCAGCACGGCCGCCACAACTGCTAGCCCAGCCCCGAGCCAGAGCACGCCGGCGTCCACGGTGGCTTCGAGCGCGCGAACGGAGAAGCGCGCCGCATAGCGAGCCACCACGGTCGTGAGCGGCGACGCCAGCATCAGGCCCAGCATGGCGCCGGCGGCGCACAGGACCAGGCTTTCGGCGAGTAGGGTGCGCCGGAGCGCGCCCCGGCCGGCGCCCAGCACGGCGCGCACGGCGAGTTCCGCTTCACGGCGGACCGACCGGGCCAGAATCAGGTTGGCGACATTCGAGCACGCGATGACGAAGACAACCGCCGCAGCCGCCAGGAGCAGGAGGAGGATTGTCCGTGCGGGCGACGCTAGCTGATCGCGGAGCGTCGTGACCCGCAGTTGAACCTGCGCGCGCGCGGAGTACGCTTCGGGGTGCTCTCGCATGATCGACGCGTGCACGTCCTGGAGTTCGGCGCGCGCCGCCTCCAGACTGGCGCCAGTCGCCAGTCGCCCGAACAGCTCTGTCATGCGGTGCCTGCGGTCGGTCACCATCGTCGCCCCGAGATGGTGCGGGCTCGTCACGACGTTCGCGATGATTTGGGTCTCTTCCGGGTAGGGCACTGACGGTTCGAGGACGCCGACGACGGTCGCGACGCCTGGACCGAGACGGATCTTCTTGCCGATCACTGCTGGGTCGCTCTGGAGCGCCGTCGTCCAGAACCGGTGCGTCAGGACCGCCACGCCCGCCGCCCCGGGGCCGTCATCGGAGGCGTTCAACAGGCGGCCGAGCGCCGGGCGAAGTCCCATGACCCCGAAAAATGACCCGTTGACGACACCAGCCTTCACAATGCGAGGATCCATGCCGAACCCGATCAACGTGAAGTCGACGGTGGAAAAATCGCCGAACGCGGCGATCGTTTTGACGCGCGATTTGAAGTCATCGATTTCTGGGACCGAAAAGGTGAGGTTCTCGGTCCCAATGCCCAGGGCGGTTTGGCGGATATAGATCAGCCGATCCGCGTCCCGATTGACGAGCGGACTTAGGAGCACGCTCCGAACAACACTGAAAATCGCCGCGTTGGCGCCGATGCCCAAGGCGAGCGTCACCACCACGGCGCCCGTCAGGCCCTTGGCGCGGACGAGGAAGCGCAAGGCGAACCGGAGATCTCGCGCGAGCGCTTCAGCCTCATCGTAACAGCGGCTGTACCATACGCGCCGCATCGAATCTCGGACAGCTGGGACGTACCCAAATTCCCTCAGCGCGGCCCGGCGAGCGGCCTCGGGATCCTCGCCGCGTTCAATCCGTTCTTTGATGCTCAGGGCCATATGACCCCGGATTTCTTCGTCGAGTTCGTTCATGTCCGGCTTCATACTCGTTACTCTTTGTTCGGCTCCGGATTCATAATGAGTCCAATCGCGTGCACGAGTTGCGACCACCAATCGCTCTCGCGCGCAAGTTGGGCCTTCCCCGCTGCCGTCAGCCGGTAGTACTTCGCCCGCTGATTCGCCTCGCTGATTCCCCACTCCGCTTTCAGCCACCCACGCCGCACAAGACGGTGCAACGCGGGATAGAGAGAGCCGGTCTCGACCCTCAGGAGGTCGTCCGACTGCGCGCGGATGGCTTG
>DATFXR010000586.1:0-5796 GCA_035315685.1 Vicinamibacterales bacterium
AAGCAACCACAGAGCACGCAGAGATTCCGGATTTTTTGCGGATGTCGTGCGTCCAAAGATATTTCTGCGGTCTATGCGTTCTCTGCGGTTGCTTTCCTCAACGCACGAGGGCGCGGGCTTCGGCGATCTCGGGGCGGTTCGCGTCGGCAAGATGCCAGGCGGCAAGGAAGTCCTTCGCAGCGTTCGCTGCGACCGCGCGTTGACCGGCTTTCTGCGCCGCCCGGGCCAGGCCGATCAGCGACGCCGCACGGCGCGGCGTTCTCGCGAGCGCGGCCTGGAACTGCTTCACTGCGCCCACCGCGTCGCCCGAGGCCAGCAGGATCTCGCCGAACAGCTCGCCCGCCGGCTTGATCGGATAGGGCCGCGCGATCGGCTTCGGCCGTTTCGCCTCGGCGGCCGTCGCGTGCGCGAGCGCGACGAAGGCGGCGCTGCGATCGGCGCCGGCGAGCCGCATCAGTCCGTCGAGTTCCGCCGCCATGACGTGCGCGATCTCGCGCGCGTCGGCGTCGGGCACGGTCTTCGACGCGGTGTCGAGATGCTCGAGCGCCGCCTCGGCGCGGGCGGTGTCGCCGAGCTTCACGCTCGCCGCGCCGAGCGCGTACAACTCGTCGATGTTCTCGAAGCTGCTCTGGCCCCGCATCATGGTCCAGTCGCCGCTCTCGACGACGAAGCGCGCCTTCATCGAGGCGAGCTCGCTCTTGAGCGAGGTGGTGCCGTAGCCCTTGCCGATCTCGCTCTCGACGTGCTGGTGCTGCTCATCCGCGGTCCGTTTAAAGCCGGACACTACCGCGGAACTGCCTGACCTACCTGACCCACCCGGCCGACCCGACCTCCCTGACCCAAGCGCGCGCTCCACCTCGCGCATTGTCTCGCGCGCCTTCGCGAAGCGGCCCTGCTGCAGGTACTCGTAGTGCAGCCACGACAGCGCGTGGAAGTCGTACTGCGAGGCCGACAGTCCTTTCTGCTTCGCCAGATCCACCGACGCCGCGAACGCAGACTCGTCGGACGCCGCGGCCTCGTCCCACATGCCGAGCGGGAGAAAGACGTGCGACGGCATGTGACGCGCGTGGCTCGAGGCAGGCGCGATGCGCGCGTAGGTGCGCGCCGCCTCCAGCGCCTTCGCCGCGTGCTCGCCGTCGTCGAACGCGTGGAGCGCGTAATGGTTCGCGCCCGGGTGCTCCGGATTCTTCTTCAGAATCGCCAGCGCGATCTCGCCGGCCTTGAGTGACACCGCCTGGTTCCGTTCGGTCTCCGGAATCGTGCCGAGCAGTGCGAGCGCGTAGAACGCCGCCGCTTCGTCATCGTCGGGGAACTGCGCGTGAAGCGCGCCCATGCGTTCCGCGTAGGCCTTCGCGCGTGACGGCTGATCGCCCGCGCCGAACAGCTTCTCGACGGCGTCGAGATAGCCCTTCTCGCGAGCGGTCGGCGCTTTGCCCTGCCGCGCTGCAGGAGTGGCGGCGAGCCGCCCGAGCACCGCGCGCGCCTTGTCCACCGACTCGTTGCGCCACAACGGCTGGCTGTAGGCGAGCGCCTCGCCCCAGTAGGCCATCGCGAAGTTCGGATCGCGCTTCTGCGCCTCCCTGAACTGATCGATCGCCGCGTCGTACTCGAAGCTGTGGAGATAGAGGACGCCGCGGATGAACGGCGCCTGCGCCGCCGATGCGCCGGATGTGGGGAACGAAATGCGTCCGAGAACCGGCGCGGCCGCCGGTCCCGCGGCGTGCGTCCCCGTCGCCGACAAGGACGCAAAGGCTGTGAACAGCGCTGCGGTCAGAAGGACGCGGAGGAAAAGGGCGCGGCAGCGCTGAAGCACAGAGTGGAAGTTTACATCGCGCCCGGATCACGATTTCCCCTGGAGCCCGAGAACACGGCCGCAGACGAAAGGCAACCGCGGAGCGCGCGGAGAACGCGGAGTGTCGGGATACGTACAAGAAAGACTCTGCGCGCTCTGCGATCTCTGCGGTTGCTTTCCAGGCGCGAAGAGTTCAGCCGAGCGACAGCAAAAAAAAGGGCCACGGGGCGGATGCGCCCGTGGCCGTCAGCGTTACTGCCTCTCGTTCCTTTGTTGCCCTTTCGTGCCCTTGTCTGCGTTAGAAGTTAAACCGGAACATCAGCTGCGTGATCCGCATGAACCCCGACTGAAGGTTCGTCTGCCCGAAGCTGTTGCCCGGCGCGAACGTGTTGTTGCCCTGGAGCGCGCGCACGTTCGGGCGGTTGAACAGGTTCAGCATCTCGATCTTGATCTGGGCGCTCTTCGAGCCGCCCAGGCGGAAGCCCTTGATGAACGACGCATCGACGTTCGCCTGACCGGGCGTCCGCAGATCGGTAATCGTCCGCGGCGTGTTGCCGAACTGGCCGAAGGTGACCAGCGAGAACGCCGCCGGGTTGATCCACGTGGCAGCCGGGTGATCCGCCGACGCGAGCCGATCCTCGAAGCTGCCCGGCGTCGCCAGATCGACGCCGCCGTTGATGTTCGGCCGCGCCGCGACGCCGCCGTTCATGACCGCCGCGTTCGGATTGCTCTGCTGCACGTTCAGCGGGAAGCCGGCCTGGATGTTGATCAGCGCCGACACCGTCCAGCCGCCGATGATCGCGTCGGCCACGCCGTTATCGCTCGCCCACTTCTTGCCCTTGCCGAACGGCAGCTCGGCGATCGGCGCGATGATGACGCGGTGCGGCACGTCGAGGATCCCGTAGCCGTACTCGGCGTTCGGATCGTAGCAGGCGGTCGTGAACTGCTGCCCCGCCTGGCACACCGGCGCGGACGAGACGTAGTTGTAGTTGTTGATCGGCAGGCCCGGACCGACCGCGGTGTAGAAGTTCGTCTCGGCGAACTGGTTGTCCTTCAGCACGCTGTAGGTGTAGCTGACGCGCCCGCCCCAGCCGTGGCTCACGCGCTTGCTCCACTCGACCACCGCGGCGTTGTAGAGGTTCCTGCCTTCGGTCACCTCGTAGTCGTTCACCTGCGTGAACTGCGGGAACGGCGTCAGCAGGCGCCACCGCGGGAGCGTCGTCGGCGTCGAGAGCGAGGCCGGGACGTTCGGGTTGCCGAGGAAGGGATTCGGAAGCTGCTGCGTCAGCGTCGCCTGGCCGAGCGCCAGGTACTTCGGATCGAGCTGATTGATGTTTACCGCGACGTCGACCGAGCCGCCGAGCGGCAGGTGATCGCCTTTGGCGCCCATGTAGGTGAACGAGACGGCCTGCCCGCCGCCGAGCTCGCGCTGGACGTCGGCCGACCACTGCTGCACCCGCGGCGCCGAACGGTTCTGATCGATGTAGGCGGCGAACGTCCCGACGCCGGTGAGCGGGCCGCGCGAGTTGCCTGACGGCTGCAGGACGCCGTTCGGGTACGGGTTGTCGAGCGTGACGGTCGGGTTGATCGGGGTCTGCGTGAGGACGGTGTTCTGTGTGTAGCCGACCTGGCCGTAGTTGCTGAGCGACGTGCTCGGCGCCGGGTAGTTGTACGGCGCCCAGTAGATGCCGTAGCCGGCGCGCACGACGGTATTCGTGTCCATCGAGTAGACCGCACCGACGCGCGGCGATGCCTTGACCCGCGGCGGGTTCCCCTGCGTCGTCGGCGCACCGTTGACGCCCGCGTACATCAACCCGCCCGTGACGTTGCGGGCCGGGGTGCCGGCGATCGGATCGGCCGGAATCACCACCGACGAGAGCGCGCTCGTCGCGTTGCGATCGAAGCCGACCGTGAAGTTGTTGTTCTGCTCGGCGAGCCCCGTCTCCCGCTCGAGGCGGATGCCGTAGTTCAGCGTGAACTTCGAGTTGACGCGCCAGTCATCCTGCGCGTAGCCGCCGAAGTAATACGTGTAGATGTTCAGCGGCGTCGAGACCGAGAACTGGCTCAGGTTGCCGGCGTTCGCCGTCGGGTAGCCGAGCAGGAACGACGCGACCGAATTCCCCGAGACGGCGTCGCTGTTGTTCTGCCCGTTCGCCGAGGTGAACTCGTTGTCGAAGTAGAAGTAGCCGTTGCTGTCGCCCGGCAGGAAGCTGTCCATGCCGATCTTACGGAAGTCGCCGCCGAATTTCATCGTGTGCGTGCCGAAGAAGCGCGAATACGCCGCGTTGGCGCTGGTCGACTTCCAGTCGATCTGCGTCGGGTTGATCGCGCCGAGCGTGCGGGTGGCCAGGGCGTCGTAGTTGCTCAGGCGCACCTGCGGGAACTTCTTGAAGTCGGGATTGAGCAGCGCGAGATAGTTCTGGCTGAAGCCGAGCGTCGCCGGATCGAAGGCCGCGGTGACCGTGTTGTTGTCCGGGAAGTCGGTCTTGCCGAACCGGAGCGCGAGCACCGAACTGTCGCTCAACACCCAGGTGTTGTTCAGCGCGAGCACCTGCGGACGCCGCTTCAGCAGGTAGTCGAGCGGATCGGCGAAGCGGTTCGGCTCGGTCTGATCCGCGGTGCCGAAGTAGTTCTGGCACGGCTCATCGGTCCGGTTGTACAGGTAGAAGCCGGTGAGCGAGACTTTGTCGGTGAACTTGTGCTCCACCTTCCCCGCGTACTCCTGCTCGAACTTGTTGTTGATGAGCGAGGTGCGGTTGTAGTTCGCGGTGCCGTTGTCGAGGTTCGTGTCGGGCAGCGGCAGGTAGCCGATCATCTTCGCTGCGACCGGGTTGATGCGGCTCGCCGGAATGACGTTGCCCGGGAACGGGAGGTGCGTCAGCGGGTCGTAGATGGTCACCGGATTGCCCGCCGTGTTGCGCAGCCCCGAGAAGTCGCCGTTCCGCTCCGCCTGCGTCGGCATGCGGATCGAGCTGTTGCGCGTCTGCACGTCGTGGTAGCTCTCGGTCGAGAAGAAGAAGAACGTCCGATCCTTCACGATCGGCCCGCCGATGCCGCCGCCGCCCAGGTAGTACGGGCTGTTCGGCTTGGCGTTGGCCGCCGCCGTTTTCGTGTCGCCGCGCGCCGCCGCGGTGTCGCTCGTGATCTGGCTGAAGTAGTTGTTGGTCTGGCCCCAGATCGGGCGAGTCTGGAAGAACCCGGTGCCGTGAATCGAGTTCGTCCCCGAGCGCGCGGTCACGTTGAACACGCCGCCGCCGGTGCGGCCCATCTCCGCGTCGTAGGTGTGGACCTGAACCTTGAGGTCCTCCACGCCTTCGATCGTCGGCACCGCCGACATGCGGTTGCGGAGGTCGGTGATCGGCACGCCGTCGAGCGTGTAGTTGTTCCCGCGCCGGGTTCCGCCGCCGAGCGACATCAGCGAGGCGTTGGTCTGATCCTGCTGCCGATTGAACTGCGCATCACCTGAAGGAACCACGGTAGGAACCGAAGCGCCGATCATGAATGCGTTTCTGCCAGGAGCCGGAAGCGTCTGCAGCGCCGACGTATCGAGGACCGTGCCGGTGGACGCGTTCGACGTGTCGATGAGGGGGGCCTCGCCGGTGACCGTGACGTTTTCGGTGATCGCGCCGACTTCCATCGTGAGATCGAGCGTGAGGAACTGCTGCGTGCCGATGCGAATGCCGCCGCGGTCGATCGACTTGTAGCCCTGGAGCGTCGCCTTCACGCCATAGGTCCCGGGATCGACGTTGGCGAACACGAACTCGCCACGCTCGTTCGTGACGACGGAGCGCTTGATGTTCGTCTGTTCGTTGGTGAGCGTCACCTCGACGCCTGGAATCACGCCGCCCGCATCCTTGATCGAGCCCCGCAGGCCACCCTGGAAGCCCTGACCGAACCCCATGTCGGCATTGGTCGCGAGCAGCAGCGCTCCCAGCAAGAGCGCAGCCCGGAATTTCATGGTTCTCCTCCGGCGTTAATGGGACAGTTTGCCCGTGTGAACGGAC
>DATFXR010000587.1:0-15770 GCA_035315685.1 Vicinamibacterales bacterium
GAAACTGAACTCGTCGCCGTCCCGCGCGTCGGCGACCGCGTCCGGACTCTGCACCACCTGCAAGCCGAGGTTGAGCGCGTTGCGGCGGAAGATGTCGCCGATGTTGTTGCCGCAGACGATCACCATCTCGAGGCCGACCTCCTCGGCGATCGCCTTCAGCCCCGCGGGGCTCATCTCGCGTGACGATCCGATCGCGAAGCGATCGCCGGCGACGAGGAACGTCTCGCCGCGATGCACGCGCGTGCGGAAGTCCGGCATCAGATACCGGAATGATCCGGCCTTCCAGCGCTCGTCGAGCGTGTCGAGGCTCTCGGAGACGCAGTCTGCGGCGGGCGTGATCTGATCGGTATCGATCGCGTCGAGCTTCTTCTTCTTGCCGAGGACCTTGAGGTCCCAGAAGATCAACGCCTTACCGCGGATCGTCTTCGGCGGACCCGCATCCACGGCTGAAGTTGGTGGCTCCGCGATCGAATCGAGCGTGACGCCACATTTCAGTCTGGCGGGTTGAATCCTTTGCATAACCTCTTACCATAGTAGCGTGAGCACTCTGCACGTCACCAACGGCGACTGTGCCGGCGATACGCTGAAGCAATTCGCGGATGGGCCGGTGATCATCACATGCGACGTCCTGCACGAGGGGCCGGCACCGGCCCTCGAGGGCGACGCGTGGTACGCGACTCGCGGGAGGTTCCTGGGCGATGACGAAGCCTCGGGAGAGCGCATCGCAAGGGGACTGGCGTCAGTCGATCGCACGATTGCCGAAGCGCTCGCGCGCGGCGACGAGATGGTCTTGTGGTTCGAGCACGATCTGTTCGACCAGCTGCTGCTGATTCGCACGCTCGATCTGATCGGCCGGCTGTCGGATGTGTCCGGCGTGACGCGCCGGGTGTCGCTGATCTGCATCGATCGGTTCCCGGGCGTCGATCGCTTCATCGGTCTCGGCCAGCTCGACGCGGCGCAGCTTCAATCGCTCTACCCGTCGCGGCAGCCGGTCACCTCCGATCAGATCGCCATCGCCGCGGCAGCGTGGGAAGGGTTTCGATCGCCCGATCCGCACCAACTGGTCGAGATCACGGTCCGGCTGTCCGGTGCGGGCGATAACGGCGCCGCGCCGTTGCCGTTCCTGCGCGACGCGCTGCTGCGGTTCCTCGCCGAGTACCCCTCGGCGTCGAACGGTCTGACCAAGACCGAGCAGTTGGCGCTCGCTGCCCTCGGCACGGGAGCGCTCGCGGGCGGCGCGTTGTTCGTCAAGACGCAGACCGAGGAGCCGCGACCGTTCATGGGTGACACGACGTTCTTCGACACGCTGCGAACACTGGCGGCCGCGCGGACGCCGCTCGTCGAGATCGACGCGCCCGGCGATCGCCTCGACATCGGGCGCGACCTGGTCGCGATCACCGCGGCGGGACGGGACGTCGTCGACGGCCGACGCGATCGCGTCGCGCTGAATGGCATCTCGATGTGGCGCGGCGGCGTCCATCTCGAGGGACACGACACCAGCCCATTCCGGTGGGACGCACGCCGCGAAACGTTGGTATCATGAATTGAGTCACCATGTCCGAGCTCAGAGATCAGCAGCTGCACGCGTCGAGTTCAGAGGCTGTCACGAACAATGTCCGTGTGGAAGTCGAATCGCAGTACGCGCCTGAGCACTCGCAGCCGTTTCAGAGCGAGTGGTTTTTTCACTATACGGTCCGCATTTCGAACGAGGGCGACGACACGGTCCAGCTGCTGACGCGCCACTGGATCATCACTGACGCGACCGGTCGCACCGAGGAAGTCACCGGGCCCGGCGTCGTCGGCGAGCAGCCGGTGCTGCGCCCGGGCGAGTCGTTTCAGTACACGTCGGGGTGTCCGCTCAAGACGTCCACCGGCGTGATGCGCGGCACGTATCAGATGGTCACCGAGGAGGGCGATCACTTCGACGTCGAGATCGCCCCGTTTGCGCTGCACGAGCCCTACACGATCCACTGATTTCCACAGGGGGTCGGGAATCGTTTTCGATCCGTCGCAGAATCTGCCACTCGCGAAAACGATTCCCGACCCGCTGTGGATAACTGCCGCCGTCCACAGGGGGTCGGGAATCGTTTCGATCCGTCGCAAATCTGCCATCCGCGAAACGATTCCCGACCCCCTGTGGATAACTACTCCGGCTTGTGAAACGTTCGGATCGCGTCGAGGAAGGCGTCGCCGAAATCGGCCGCCTTCTTCGCGCCGACGCCGTAAATGTCGTGCAGATCCTCGATCGTTTTCGGCCGGCGCTGGACCATGTCCCTCAGCGTCGTATCGTGGAAGATGACGTACGGCGGTACGCTCCGCTTCCGCGCGAGCCGCAGCCGGACGTCGCGAAGCACATCGAACAGATCGGCGTCCGCACCTGACGCCACTCCGGCACCGACGATCGCGCGGCTTCGTTTCCGCGGCGACGGCGGCCTGACCTCGCGATACAGCAAACAGTCGCCTTCGCCACGCAGCAGCGCCGTGCCGGTCGCAGTCAGCCGGAGCACGGGGTAGGGATCGCCGTCACGCAGCAGCAACCCGTCGCCCACCAACTGCTCGATGTAGCCACGGATCGTTGCCGGCGTTTCCTCCTTCAGCAACCCGAACGTCGAGAGCTCGTGATGGCGCGACTGCAGCACTTTTTCGGTCGCCTTGCCAGTCAATACATCGGTGACGTGGCCGGTGCCCCACGTCTGCTTCACCCGCGCGACGCACGAGAGAATCTTTCGGGCGACCGTTCGCGAGTCGCGCACCCGGTCGAGCTCCTTCAAGCACCAGTCGCACGCACCGCAGTCGTCGCGCTCGAACGACTGTCCGAAGTACTCGATCAGCGCGCGATGCCGGCATCGCGTTCCCGCCGCGTAGCGCTCCATGTCGCGCAGCAGCGCCCGCGCGCTCTGGTTCCACTCGCCATTGTTCTCGAGCATCTGCCGCCAGCGGACGAAGTCGCTGCATGAATAGAACAGCACGCACTCGGCCGGCAGCCCGTCGCGGCCGGCACGCCCCGACTCCTGCTGGTAGTGCTCAGGCGACCGCGGCGCGCCGGCATGAACGACGAATCGCACGTTCGATCGATCGATGCCCATGCCGAACGCCACGGTGGCAACGACGATGTCGACGTGCTCGTCGAGGAACATTTCCTGATGCCGGCTCCGCACGTCGTCGGTGAGTCCCGCATGATACGGCACCGCGCGGCGCCCCTCGCTCCGCAGCCACTCCGCCAGCGCCTCGACCTCCTTGCGCGACGAGCAATAGACGATGCCGGCTTCGTCTTCATGGCGCGACAGCACGGTCGACAGCTGGCTGTGCAGGTTGCCGCGACGCAGCACACGATAGGTGAGATTGGGCCGATCGAACGAACCGACCAGGACGAGCGGCTCCCGCAGTCGCAGCTCGTGGACGATGTCGCGGCGCACGCGCTCGGTTGCGGTTGCCGTGAACGCATGGAGCGACACCGACGGAAAGTCATCGCGCAGCCGTCCGAGCTGCCGGTACTCCGGTCGAAAGTCGTGCCCCCACTGGCTGATGCAGTGAGCTTCGTCGATGGCGATGAATCCCACGTTCGCCTGCTGCAGCATCCGCCGCAGCGGCTGGCTGCCTTCGCCGACGATCCGCTCGGGCGAGACATACAACAGGCGGCAGCGGCGCTCGCGTACGCCCGCCAAGACCTGGTCACGCTCGTGCGGCAGCAGCGTGCTGTTCAGATACGAGGCGGCGACGCCGTCGACGCGAAGCCCGTCCACCTGATCTTTCATCAGCGAGATCAGCGGCGAGACGACAATCGCGAGCGCGGAGCCGACGATTGCCGGTGCTTGAAAGCAGAGACTCTTGCCGCCGCCGGTCGGCAGCACGACGACGCTGTCGCGGCCGTCGAGAATGGCGTGCATCGCGTCTCGCTGCTGCGGCCGGAATCCGGAGAAACCCCAGACGCGGTGCAGCGCGTCGAGCAGCGCGACGTCAGGGTCCGAGCGTGTCACGCCGGCGCCCGGCGCCCCCTCACCGGGCCGAGGCGGGCCGTCGTGCGTACTTGTGCTCGACGTAGTCATCGACGAGACGTTGGAATGCCGCCGCGAGCTCGTCGTAGGTGCCGCGCAGCGTCGTGACATGATGGCCGTCGATGTAGACCGGGCAGCTCGGCTCTTCGCCGGTTCCGGGAAGGCTGATGCCGATGCTTGCCGCCTTCGACTCGCCCGGCCCGTTGACGACGCAGCCCATGACGGCGAGCGTCATCTCCTCCACCCCTTCGTGCGTCGTCTTCCACTCGGGCATCCGGTCGCGGATGTATCCCTGAATCCGCTCGGCGAGCTCCTGAAACGTGCTGCTCGTCGTGCGGCCGCAGCCCGGACAGGCGGTGACGCTCGGCGAGAACGATCGCAGGCCGAGCGCCTGCAGCAGCTCGCACGCGGCGTAGACCTCTTCGCGGCGATCACCGCCGGGACGTGGTGTCAGCGACACGCGAATCGTGTCGCCAATCCCCTCGTGGAGCAGCACGCCCATCGCCGCCGAGGACCACACGAGACCCTTCGTCCCCATCCCGGCCTCGGTGAGGCCGAGATGCAGCGGCTGATCCGTCTGACGCGCCAGGGTGCGGTAGACGCCGATCAGATCCCGCGGACGCGAGGTCTTGCACGAGATGATGATCTGATCCTTCCGCAGGCCGCTCTCGATGGCGAGCGCCGTCGACTCGATCGCCGACAGCACCATGCACTCGTTGATGATCTCTTCGGACGTCTTGCCGAGATCGCGATCGGTGTTCTCCTGCATCTTCGCGACGACAAGATCCTGGTTGAGCGATCCGCCGTTGACGCCGATGCGCACCGGCTTGCCGTTGTCGACAGCGACCTGGCAGATCGTCGCGAACTGCTCGTCGCGCCGCCTGCCGGTACCGACGTTTCCCGGGTTGATCCGGTATTTGTCCAGCGCGCGGGCGCAGTCGGGATACTTCGTCAGCAGGATGTGGCCGTTGTAGTGGAAGTCGCCGACCAGCGGTGCGGCGCAGCCGGCATCGCGCATGCGGCGCTTGATCTCAGGGACCGCCGCGGCCGCGTCGGCCAGATTCACGGTGACACGCACCAGCTCGGATCCGGCGTCGGCGAGCTCGATGCACTGCTGCGCGGTGGCGCGCGCATCTGCGGTGTCGGTCATCGTCATCGACTGCACGACGATCGGCGCGCCGCCGCCGACCTGGACGTGTCCGACTTTCACGCCCACGGTCCTGTGGAGCTTCACCAACTGCATGGAATTCCCAATGATAGCATTCGCACGTGCGATCACCTGTGATCGAGGACGAGCTGCCACGAAGGCACGAAGCGCACGAAGAATCTCGTGTTCAGAAGCGTCTTCGCCTCTTCGTGGCCGATGCAGACGCCGCGACGGCGGGAACGGAGACGACATGAAAGCGATTCGCGTGCACGAGTTCGGTGGACCTTCCGTTCTGAAGCTCGAAGAGATTCCGGATCTGCAGCCCGGCTCCGGTGAAGTCGTCGTGCGCGTCCGCGCCGCCGGCGTGAATCCGGTCGACGCCTATATGCACACCGGCACGTACGCGCGCAAGCCAGCGCTGCCCTACACTCCCGGGCAGGATGGCGCCGGCGACATCGAATCGGTCGGCGCCGGCGTCACCGCGTTCGAGGCCGGCGATCGCGTCTACATCGCCGGCACGGCCAACACGATCGCGGGCGCCGGCACGTACGCGGAACACGCCCGCTGCGCTCCGTCGCAGCTTCATCGGCTGCCCGATCGAACGTCATACGGGCAGGGTGCGGCGCTCGGCGTGCCGTACTGCACGGCCTATCGGGCGCTCTTTCATCGCGCGCAGGCGCGGGCCGGCGAGACGGTGCTCATTCACGGCGCGACCGGCGGCGTCGGGATCGCCACGGTCGAGCTCGCCCATGCGCGCGGCCTCTTCGTGATCGGCAGCGGCGGCACCGACAAGGGGCTCGCGGCGGTCCGCGAGCATGGCGCGGACCTCGTTGTCAATCACCGCGACGCGACCTACGCCGACGCGATCATGCAGGCGACCGGCGGCCGGGGCGTGAATCTAATCATCGAAATGGCCGCACACGTGAACCTCGATCGCGATCTCGGTCTGCTCGCGAAGTTCGGCCGCGTCGTCGTCGTCGGCAACCGCGGCCGCGTGGAAATCGACGCGCGTCAGGCGATGGGACGGGACGCCGCGATTCTCGGCATGACGTTGTTCAACGTCGGCGAGGCCGAGTTGGCCGAAATCCATGCCGCCCTCGCTGCCGGCCTGGCGAACGGCACTTTGAATCCGGTCGTCGGCCGCGAGCTGCCGCTCGCCGACGCGGCACGCGCGCACGAGGCGGTGATGGAGCCCGGTGCGCTCGGAAAGATCGTCCTCACGCCTTGACACCATTGGGATCCGCGGCGAAGACACGAAGCAATTTTCATACGAGCGTTCTTCGTGCCTTCGTGCCTTCGTGGCGGATCCACACACCACGAGTCCTGCTCCGACCGAAGGTGATAAGCTCGCGAGTCAAGGAGATTCGCGGATGCTGAGGCTCGGGCTGATGCTGGTGGTTGCCGCGGTGTCGAGCACCACTGCCGCTGCGCAGGAAACCACCGGCACGATTACAGGTACGACGACTGACCAGACTGGCGCCGTTCTCCCGGGCGTCTCGGTCACGCTGAAGAACGTCGACACCGGTAGCGTGCGCACGGTCGTCACGAACGAGGCCGGGCTCTACACCGCCGCGCTCGTTCCGATCGGTCAGTACGAAGTCACCTTCGAGCTTCAGGGCTTTCAGAGCGTCACGCTGCGCAACGTCACGCTGCACGTCAACGATCGCCTGCAGCTCGACGGCCGTCTCACGCTCGGCGCCGTCGCGGAGAGCGTCGACGTGACGGCCGGCCGCACGCTGGTGCAGCCGATCGCCGCGCTGCAGTCGACGATGACCTCCACGCAGGTCAAGGAGCTGCCGCTCAACAACCGCAACTTCGTGCAGCTGGCGACGCTCGCGCCCGGCGTCTCGAGCGACCTCGCCGACGAAGTCGGCGTCGGCTTGACGAGCACGGTCAGCATCTCGATCAACGGCGCGCGGCGGAACGCCGTGAACTGGCTGGTCGACGGCGTCTCGGACGTCGACGTCGGCTCGAACATCACGCTGTTGTCGACGCCGAGCCTCGAATCAATCGAAGAGTTCAAGATCATCACCAACGGCTACCAGGCCGAATGGCCGCGCAGCGGCGGCGGCATCGTCAACGTCGTGACCAAGTCGGGAACCGGGCGCTACAGCGGCAGCGCCTACGAGTTTTTGCGCAGCGACAAACTGAATGCCAACTCGTTCTTCCGGAACCTGAACGCCGACCCGGCGATCAACAGCACTCCCGCGCCGCTGAAGTACAACAACTTCGGCGGTACAGTCGGCGGGCCGATCGTGCCGACGAAGATGTTCTTTTTCTTCTCGGAGGAGCTGCGCCGGATCAAGCGCGTGACGCCGCTGACCGCCAGCACCTTCGACCCCGCATGGCTCAGCGATCCGACGAATGCGAATTACGTCGCGCCGGCGCTGCGCGATCCCAACGCGGTGAAACTGCTCGGGCTGTATCCGGCGCCGAACGTCACCGGCCGTACGCAGTTTCTGACCTCGTCGCCGGGCATTCAGAACACGCGGCAGGAAGTGGCGCGCGTCGACTACGATCTCAGCCCCGCCTACCGCCTCACCGGCCGCTTTTCCCACGACAACAGCTACACGCAGGAGCCGGGCGGCCTGTTCCTCGGGTTCGTTGTGCCGGACGTGTCGACGACCGAGACGAACGTCCCCGGACAGGTGGCGGCAGGCATCCTGCGCTCCATGCACGGCACCAACACGCTGAACGAAGTGCAGTTCCAGTTCTCCAGCAACAGCATCTCCGACGCCAACCTCGCCGCCGGCAGAAATCTCCGCTCGTCGCTCGGGTTGACCATTCCGGAAGTGTTTCCAGGCAATGATCTCGGCATCATGCCGCTGCTCGCGGTCACCGGACAGCTGTCCAGCACCGGCGCCAACCAGCTGTTCAAGATCGAGTATCGCAACTACACCGTGACCGACAGCTTCACGTGGCAGCACGGCGAGCACGGCTTGAAGTTCGGCGGACTGATGACGTTCGAGCGGAAGAACGAGAACGCCGCGAACCAGACGCAGGGCAACTTCACGTTCGCGGCCGGCGGCGGCCACACGGCCTTCTACAACTTCCTCAGCGGCAACGCCGACGGATCGTGCGACAATGCCTGCACCTACACCGAGGCGCAACGCGACGTGACCGTGCACCTGCGCTTCAACCGCTACGAGATGTTCGCGCAGGATTCGTGGAAGCCGCACGCAAACCTGACGGTCGACTACGGCGTCCGCTACTCCCTGTATCCGCCGGTCACCGACGCGAACGGCACGCTCACCAACTTCCTGCCGTCGCGCTTCGACCCGGCCAGGGCGCCGACGTGCGCGAACGCCACGTGCAGCACGATCGTCGCCGGCACCGGCGATCCGCTGAACGGCATCATCGTCGCCGGTCAGAACTCGCCGTTCGGCGACGCCGTCTACGCCTTCGACAAGGGGAATATCCAGCCGCGGGTCGGTGTCACGTGGGATCCGGCGTCGACCGGCCGGACGATCTACCGCGGCTCGTACGGCGTCTATTACGACCAGGCGCTGGTCGGCATCTTCGAGCAGAACGCGTTCACCAACCCGCCGTTCGTCGCCACGACGACCATTCTCGATACCCGGCTGTCGAACCCCGGCGCGGGTACGACATCGACCACCATCGGCGTGCCGGCGTTGATCGGCAACGGCGATGATTTCAAGACACCACGCACACAGCAGTGGAACGTCGGCGTGCAGCAGCAGCTCTACGCCCGCGGTGCCCTGGACGTCAGCTACGTCGGCGCCCACGGGGATCACCTGATCCGGCCGATCGACATCAACTATCCGCAGCCCGCCGACGTTCTGCGGCTTGGCAGCGTCAACCTGGCGCGGCCCTACCTCGGCTACGGCGCGATCACGCTGCGGACCACCACCGCGCGCAGCAACTACTGGGGCGTGCTCACGAGCCTCCGCCACGATGGCGGGGCGGCCGGGTCGCTGACGCTCAACTACACCCTGAGCCGCAACCGCACCGACGCGAGCAACGATCGCGACGCGATCGACCTGCCGCAGAACCCGCTGGATCTCGAGGCCGAGTACGCGGACGCACGCACCGATCGGCGGCATATCTTCACCGCGAACTACGTCTACAACATCCCGTTCATGAAGGATTCGCCGAACGCGCTGGTCAAAGGCATCCTTGCCGGCTGGCAGATCGCCGGCATCACGACTCTCAACTCCGGGCAGCCGATTCCACGCATCTCGGAGAACACCAACGGTTTCCTGCGCGGCGGCCGCCCGAACCTCGTCGCCGATCCGGCCGCGGGTCAGCAGACCGCGAACCTGTTCTGGTTCGACCCGAACGCCTATGCGCCGGCGGCAGACGGGACGTTCGGCAACTCGGGGCGCGCCGAGTTCCGCCAGCCGGGCCGCAACCAGACGGATCTGTCGATTTCCAAGAACTGGACGTTCAACCGCACGCAGCGCATTCAGTTCCGTGCGGACGCCATCAACGCGTTCAACCACACGCAGTGGCTTGCCGATCCACAGGCCAGCGGGCTCGACAACACCTGCACGGTCAGCCTGACGACCTGCAACACACCAGCTGACACGTTCGGGCAGATCCTCGCGACGCGTGCGCCGCGGGAGATTCAGGTGGGACTGAAGTTCTATTGGTAACCGGAAACCGCGACTGCCGACTATCGGCTGTCAGCCATGGCTGAAACGATCGACTGGCCGCCGTCGCGCCGTCCGCCGCGCGGCCGCGGCCGCCTCGTCCTGCTCGTCGTCGCCGGCCTGCTGTTGGTGAGCGGCGGCACGGCACTGTCGTACTACGTCGACGCGCTCTGGTTCGACTCGCTTGGCGTCGGCGACGTCTTCTGGACGACGCTGAGGATTCAGTCGGCGATCTTCTGCGGCTTCACGCTCGCCACCTTCGCGCTTCTCTACGGATCCTTCGTCGCGCTCAAGCCGGACCGGCTCGGCGAACTGGCGGGCCTGCCGATTCTGATCAACGGTCAACCGATCCGGCTGCCGGTCGAGCCGGTCATTCGGTTGATCGCGATCGGCGGCTCGTTCCTGATTGCCGTGGTCACGGCGTCGGCGATGGCGTCCGACTGGACGGCGCTCGCGTTGTACTGGTACGGCGGCGCCGACCGCGTGCGCGCCGCAGCAGGCGCCGCCGTCGATCCGATCTTCGGCCGGCCGCTCACCTTTTACTTCTTCACGCTCCCGGCGTGGCAGCTGATATCAGGATGGCTGCTGACGCTCGCGGTGATCGCCACCGCGGTTGGCATCTTCTTCGCAGTGATCACCGGAGGCACGCGGCTGATCGGCCGCCGCGTGAGAGAAGCGTCGACATGGCGGGGGCTGTCGATCGCGTTCGCGGCCGTGCTGCTGATGCTGGCGGTCCGTACCTACATCGGCCGTTTCGACCGGCTGTTCGACGACCACACGATCTTCGCAGGCGTCACCTACACCGACGCGCACGTGACGATTCCCGGGCAGCTGGTCCTGTCGATCGCGCTCGCCGTCGCGGCCGTCGTCGCGCTGATCAACGCCGTCGCCGCGCCGCGTGTTCGCTGGCTGGTGATCGGCGTGGTACCTGCCGTCGCGGTCTACATCGTCGTCGGTCTGATCGGGTGGTACGTCACCAGCTTCGTCGTCAAGCCGAACGAGCTGGTGCGCGAGACGCCGTACATCACACATAACATCGAGTTGACCCGGCAGGCGTTCGGGCTCAACCGCGTCGCCCGCCGCGCGTTCCCGGCCGACGTCGGCATCGAAGCGGTCGAGGCCGAGAAGAACGACAGCACGCTCCAGAACATCCGGTTGTGGGACTGGCGCGCCCTGCAGGACACGCTTCGCCAGATCCAGGAGATCCGCACCTATTACGACTTTCCCGACATCGACATCGATCGCTACGAGATCGATGGCTCGGTGCGGCAGATGATGCTCGCCGCGCGCGAGCTGAACATCGAGAAGCTGCCCGAAAGCAGCCGCAACTGGATCAACGAGAAGCTGATCTACTCGCACGGCTACGGCGTGACGATGAATCCGGTGAACGCGTTCACTCCGGAAGGATTGCCAGGGCTGGTCCTCAGCGACATGCCGGTGCGCAGCACGATTCAGTCGATCACGGTCGCGCGGCCAGAGATCTACTTTGGCGAGCTCACCAACACGGACGTCTACGTGCGCACGCGCCAGAAGGAATTCAACTATCCGCAGGGTGAAACCAACAGCCTGACCTCGTACGGGGGGACCGGCGGCATCGCGCTCGGCGGGTTCTTCCGGCGGCTGATCATCGCGCTCGATCGCGGCGACCTGGCCAAGCTGCCGTTCAGTGACGACGTCAACGCGGAGAGCCGCCTGTTGATGCGGCGCAACATCCGCGAGCGCGTCCGGACGCTCGCACCGTTTCTGGTCTTCGACGACGATCCCTACATCGTTGTCGGCGAGGACGGCCGGCTGTCGTGGATCATCGACGGGTTCACGACGTCGGACAGCTACCCGTACGCGCGGCTCTATCGCCTCGGTCGCTCGCGCGTCAACTACATGCGCAACAGCGTCAAGGTGGTCATCGACGCCTACGACGGTACGACGACGTTCTACGTCTTCGACGCCGATGATCCTATGATTGCCGGCTATCGCGCCATCTTCCCGTCGCTCTTCAAGGACGCGTCGACGATGCCGCCCGGGATGCGCAAGCACGTTCGGTATCCTGAGCTGCTGTTGAAGCTGCAGGCGTCCGTCTACGGCCTCTACCACATGACCGATCCCGGCGCCTTCTACAACCGCGAGGACCTGTGGACGGTGGCGAGCGAGGTCGGGCTGAGCGCGCAGCGCGAGCAGGCCGCGCAGACAATGGAACCGAACTTCGTACTGATGACGCTGCCCGGCGAGCAATCAATCGAGTTCATCGAGATCCTGCCGTTCACGCCTGCGAACCGTAACAACCTGATTGGCTGGATCGCCGGACGCAGCGACGGTCCGCATTACGGCACCGCGCTGGTCTTCGATTTCCCGAAGACCAAGCTCGTCGACGGACCGCTCCAGGTGGAGGCGCGGATCGATCAGAACCCGCAACTCTCCGGCCAGCTCTCGTTGTGGAACCAGCAGGGATCGCACGTGCGGCGCGGCGCGATGGTCGTCATCCCCGTCGGCCGCGCGCTGCTCTATGCCGAGCCGATCTATCTCCAGGCGGAGCGCAGCCCGATGCCGGAGCTCCGGCTCGTCGTGCTCGCATTGCAGGATCGCCTCGCCTACGGTCCGACGTTCGAGGCCGCCATGGGCGCGCTCTTTGGCAACGCACCGTCGACAATCAGCCTCGCGGCCGGCGTCGCAGGCGCCGAATCAGGCGCGAACAGCGGGCGGCCGCGAACGAATCAGGCCGCGCCAACGGCCGCGGCGGCGGGGGGCGCACCCGCCGCACCGCCGCCAGGTGATCTCGATTCGCTGATCCGCGGCGCCGCTCAGGATCTGAGCGAGTACCAGCGTCTGACCGCCGAGGGTCGACTGACGGACGCCGGCGCCCGGCTCGAGGCACTGAAACAGAAGTTGGATCAACTGCAGCGCCGGCGATGACGCAGTCAAGGAAGCAGAGGTTAACAGACGACGCAAAGGAGAGCGGTTCGGCGGTTCTTTCCTTTGCTGCCTCAGTTGCCCTCTGCGTTTTTGTCAGAGAGACGGCGACGAGAGCGAGTCAGCAGGTAAGGGAGCAGCCCGAGGCGGCGCTCAGCCGTCAGCTCCCCTGCTAGGTACGGCCGGCAGCATACCATGGAGCCGCGACGGCAAAGGGAAAACGCACTCTAAGTACAATGATTGGTATGCGTGCATTGATGCTCATCCTCATCCTCACGGTCGCTGTCGCTGCCGGTGCGCAGTCGCAGACCGGGAACATCGCGGCGCCGTCCGACGTCGCGGCGCCACCCGCCGAGGCGACGAAGACTGCCTCCGGCCTGGCAACGAAAGTGATCGCGCGCGGCACCGGCAAGGACCGTCCCACGAAAGACGATGTCGTCATCGTCCAGTACACCGGCTGGAAGACCGACGGCGCGATGTTCGACAGCTCGGTCAGCAAGGGCAAGCCGGCGACGTTTGGCGTGAGCCGGGTCATCAGCGGCTTCAGCGAAGGACTGCAGCTGATGGTGACGGGCGAGAAGCGTCGTCTCTGGATTCCGGAGTCGCTCGCGTACAAGGGCCAGCGCGAGCCGAAAGGCATGCTCGTCTTCGACGTCGAGCTGATCGACGTGCCGAGCCATCCGCCGCCGGATGTGAAGGCGCCGCCGGCCGACGCGAAGAAGACCGCAACCGGCCTCGCCTACAAGGTCTTGAAGGAAGGGGTCGGCGGTCGACACCCGCGGCCAACCGGCAGCGTGACCGTGAACTACACCGGCTGGACGACCGACGGCAAGATGTTCGACAGCTCGATCGTAAAGGGGGAACCGATGACCTTTCAGGTCGATCAGGTGATCCCTGGATGGACCGAAGGACTGCAGCTGATGTACGAGGGAGAGAAGACGCGATTCTGGATTCCCGAGAATATCGCCTACAAGGGCAAGAGCGCGCCGTACGGCATGCTGGTGTTCGACGTGGAGCTAGTGAAGATCCAGTAGGTCGCGTCGGTCGCGCAGGCCTGGTGGGTCAAGTGGGCCGGGTGGGTCTGGTAGGTTCGAACGGCGTCTTGTTTTGGCAAGATGGGTAAATCCGATCTACTCGCGGTCCGATGGTTGGCGTGAGGTGGTATTCAGCCACGTGTCCAGAACGCGTGGCCGTGCGACCCACCCGACCTACCCGACCTAACGCGGTCGCCCCGATCCCACCGCGGCCGCGCTGCCGCGTGCGTGCGCGCTGGCGGCGTCGCTGATGCGGCGAATCGCGCGTTGGAACCGATCGGCCAGCGCCCGGCGCGTCTCGTCGGCGACCGGACCGACGCGCGACCAGCTCGCCTGCGCCTGCCTGACTTCCTCGTTCGCCGCGCGGAACCGGCTGTCGTCGTCGACACGTCCGCCGATCGTGTTCGCTGCCAGCGCTTCCTTCAGCATCGCCGCCAGCCTCGTCGTCGGCGAGAGCGACGCATCGGCTGCCGCGGTCGTCGGCCCGGCGAGCGACTTGGCGAGGTCCTCCATGCGCTGAACGATCGATTCCATGCGCTTGCGGTTCGCGTCCGGATCGAGATCGGTGCCGGCAAACGCCGTCGGATAGGCGGCAACGACGCGCGCGAACGCGGCCGCGAACCGGGCATCGAGCTGTGCGGCGCGATCGCGATCGACGCCGCGGGCGGCGAGCTCCGATTGCCACCGGCCGCGAATGCTGCGCACCTTCGCGACGAGGTCGGGCGGCTCGGGACTCGGCATCGGCGACTCAGGGCGTGCGACTTCTGACTGGGGGCGTGCGACTTCCGACTGGGGACTTGCGACTTCCGACTGAGGACTTGCGACTTCTGACTGAAGACTTGCGACCTGCGACTGAGGGCTGACTCCCGTCAACGCCTCCAGCTCCGCAACGATGATCTCGCGCGCTGCGGCGCGCTCGCCCTTCGCGATGTCGTGGCGCTGCGCATAGCGTGAGAAGAAGTGATCGCAGGCGCCGCGGAACCGCTGCCACAACGCCTCGGAGCGGCTCTTCTTCACGGGCCCGACGTTCTTCCACTCGCCCTGCAGCCGCTTGATCTCGCTGGCGGCCGCATCCCAGTCGGTGGAATCCTGCAACGCCTCGGCGCGCGCGATGAGCGCTTCCTTCTTGGCGAGGTTCTCGCTCCACAACTTCTTGCGCTCGGCCAGATCGGCATGACGCCGGGTGAAGAACCGATCGCATGCGGCGCGGAACCGTTCCCACACGGCCTTTTCCTGGCCGCGCGTGACCGGGCCGATCGTCTTCCAGTCGGCCTGCAGCTTCTTGATCTCGTCGGCGGTGCGAATCCAGTTGGTGGATTCGGCGAGCGATTCGGCGCGTTCGCAGAGCGCGCGCTTCTTCGCCAGGTTCTCGTTGCGGACGACCGCCTGCTCCGCGAAATGCGCTTCGCATTTCGCCCAGGCCTCGTCGTGCGCCGCCTTGAACCGCTTCCACAGCGCCTCGCCCTGCGCGCGCGGGACGTCGGCCGCCTGCCGCCACTGCTGCTGGAGCTCGCGGACCTGCTTCGCAATGGCCTCCGGATCCTCGAGCGCCTTGAGCGCCTCCATCTTCTCGCAGAGCTGCTCCTGGATGCCGACGTTCGCCCACCGCTGCCAGTCGGCGATGTCCCGCAACTCCTGCACCTTCGGCGTCAGCGCGATCTGTGCCGCCTTGAGGCGCTTGACGATCTCCTCGTAGTCCTTCTTCGACGGCAGCTGTGGAATCGTGCCGAGCGCCGTGCGCAGCTCCTTCAAGGCACGCTCGCCCGCCTTGAGCGTCAGGTCGGACCGTGCGGCGGTCGCCTCGACGCGCGACGCGAGCTGCTGCAGACGGGTGAGCGCTTCGCGGCGCGCGCGCTCGTCGGCGTCGCGCGCGGCGCTGTCGCGCGCCGTGAACGCGTGCTCTGCTTCGGCGTACTGCGACGCGATCGATGCGTCGAGCTCACCGTGCGCGGTCAGCGCGTGCCATTCCTTCCTGATCGCAGAGAACTGGCGTCGGGCGGCGGCGAGATCCTCGACCGCGGCGCTGGCACCGGCGGCCGCCGCCAGTTCAGCGATCCGCGCGTGGCGCCGCTCCCCC
>DATFXR010000588.1:0-4702 GCA_035315685.1 Vicinamibacterales bacterium
CCGACCCGGTACTTCGAGTACGTGAACTACGACCTGGGTCTCTATGCTCAGGACACGTGGACGCTCAAGCGCCTCACCGTCAGCCCTGGCGTTCGCTTCGAGAAGTTCAATGCGAAGAGCGAGGGCGGATGCCGTCAGGCCGGCCGCTTCACACCGGCCTTCTGCACCGATGAGGTCCCCGACCAGCCGAACTGGAACAATTGGGCGCCGCGCCTGTCGGCCGTTTACGACCTCTTCGGCAACGCGAAGACCGCGATCAAGGGCAGCGTCAGCAAGTACATGCTGCCGTGGGCCGGCGGCTGGGCGAAGCGCTACGATCCATTCACGACCGTCAGCGAAACGCGCAACTGGACCGATCTCAATCGCGACAACATCGCGCAAGACAACGAAATCGGCCCGAGCGGCAACGCCAACTTCGGGATCTCGACGGGGCGGTCGCCGGCGCCGGGACTCGCGCGTGAATACAACGTCGAGACCACTGTCGGATTCCAGCACCAGCTGCTGCCGAGGCTGGCGGTCTACGGCGGCTACTATCATCGCCACTTCTACAACCAGGAGGCGCAGCAGAATCCGCTGCTGACCATCGACGACTGGACGCCGTTCCAGGTGGCCAATCCGACCGGCAACGGCGAGACGCTGACGCTCTTCAACCTCGATGCCGCGAAGGCCGGACTCTATTCCAAGCAGCTCATCGACATCAATTCGAGCATCAACCGCACGATCTACGACGGATTCGAGGTGAGCTTCAACGCCCGGCTGCCGCGCGGCGCGAACGTGTTCGGCGGCTGGAGCAACGATCGGCTGATGACGATCACCTGCGATCAGTACGATCCGAACAAGCTGCGGTTCTGCGATCAGACCGGTGAAACGTTCCAGCAGTACGGTGCCACCAGCAAGCCGCCGTTCCGCAACGACTTCAAGCTGTCGGCGAACTACCCGCTGCCCTGGAACATCGAAGTCAGCGGCGTCTTCATCAGCTTCGCGGGCAAGGGCAACAGCTACACGGCGCAGGATCCATCCCTCGGCGTGTATTGGACGGTGCCGGCGAGCGTGTTCCCGAATGGTCAGCGCACGCGGGCAGTAGTATCCGCGCCGATTCTTCTCGCGGCGGGCACGCAGACACAGGCGCCGGGCTTCAATCTCATCCCGCCGAATTCGAAATTCGAACCGCGCTGGAATCAACTCGACCTGAGCGCCAAGCGCACGTTCCGGTTCCAGCGGAAGGAGATCCAGGGACAGATCGCGGTCTTCAACGCCTTGAACGCGAATGCCGTACTGCAGGAGGTCCAGTCGTTCGGGTCGAGCCTGGGTCAGCCGCAGAACGTGCTGCAGGGCCGGATGATGCGGCTCGCGCTGCTGTTCAATTTCTGAGGGACTCCTCGTGCGAACCTCCAGCATCCTTGCTGTGATGGTGAACGTCGTGACCGCGAAGGGGTCGACCGGCGGCGGCGTGTCCGCTGCCGGCTCGCCCGCAGCGCGAAAGTGAGGACACAGATGCGGCGACGACTGGTTCTCGGCATTCTCATCGCCAGCGGCGCGCTGTCGACCGGCATCATGCAGGCGCAGCAGGATGTGATCGACATCAGGTTGGAGAAGGTGAAGGACAACCTCTATCTGATCACCGGCGGCCGGGCGAGCCCGACCCAGGGCGGGATCAGCGGCGTCACCACCGTGCTTCTCGCCGCCAACGACGTCGTCGTGATCGACACGAAGTATCCGGGCTTCGGCAACCGGATTCTCGAGCAGATCAAGTCGGTGACGACCAGGCCGGTCACGATGATCGTCAACACCCATACCCATGGCGATCACACCGGGAGCAACAGTGAGTTTGCACGGACGATCGAGTACGTCGCCCACGAGAACACGAAGACGAACATGGCGCGCATGGAGGCGTTCAAAGGCGACAACGCCGCGTTCCTGCCGAAGCGGACGTTCACCGATCGGCTGTCGCTCCTCGCGGGCAAGGACCGGATGGATCTGTACTATTTCGGCCGCGGTCACACGAACGGCGACACCGTGATCGTCTTCCCCGCTCTGCGCACGGTCGTCATGGGTGATCTCTTCGCACGCAGGTGGGCGCCGCTGGTCGACGCCGGCAACGGCGGCAGCGCGATCGAGTATCCGCAGACGCTCGCGAAAGCGCTTGCGACGATCAAGGACGTCGAGACCGTGATCACCGGCCACAGCACCACGCAGGTCGGGTCCGGGGCGAGCGTGACGTTCGTGCGATCGAATCCGGTGATGAAGTGGGCCGACCTGCAGGAGTACCAGGAGTTCACGCGCGCGTTCGTACAGGCAGCCGAGGCGGCGCGAAAGGCCGGCAAGAGCGCGGACGCCGCGGCTGCCAGCCTCGGGCTGCCGGACAAGTACCGAAGCTACGACATGGCGAACGCGAAAGCCGACGTGCAGCGTGTCTACGACGAGCTGGCGTCGGCGGCGCGCTGACGCACGCGACGCGACCTGCTACTCGCGGGTGCCCTTCTTCGGGGCCACCATCTTCGTGATCCGGCCGACGCTGGTGTCGCCGGTGTAGAGATTGCCTTGCGCGTCCATCGCCATGTAGTTCGATTCGACGAACTGGCCTTCTCCTCGCCCGGGCCCGTTGCCGATCGCCCCGAGGACCTTGCCGTCCCAGTCGATCTTGAAGATCTGCCCGTCCTGCCCGGTCGCCAGCCAGAGCTGCTTGTGCGGGTCGACGTAGAGCGCGCACGTCAGGTTTCTCATCTGGATGGTCTTGATGAACTTGCCGTGCGCGTCGTACACCACCAGCCGGTATTCCTCGCGATCGCCGATGTAGACGTTGCCGTTGTCGGGATTGATCGCGATCCCGTGGACCATGCTGAAGTGTCCCTGGCCGGCATGGTTGCCGAACCACTGGTCGATGAACCTGCCGTTCTTGTCGAGGTGCAGGATCCGTGCGGCGCCGCTCTTGTTGGTCGGTGACCTGTCGCTGTCATTGGGACTCTCGTTGGCGTGCCCTTCACCGATATAGATGTCGCCGTTCGGTGCGAAGGCGAGATGCAGCGGCTGCCACAGCAACCGCTGTCCCTTCTCCTCGACCCAGTCGCCGCGTTGTCCCCTGACGCCGATCGTCATCAACAGCTTCCCCTCCGGGCTCAGCTTCATCACGGTGTCGCCGTGCTCGTCGCAGATCCACATGTTGTCGTCGGCGTCGATCGTCATCCCATGCGCCTTGTTCTGGTGGCCGATCACATCGTCTCCGATGGAGCGGACCAGCGTGTGGTTCTGATCGAACTCGAACAACTGCGGCTTGCCGGCGGCGTTGCGCTGGAAGGCGAACAGGTGACCTTTCGAATTGATCGCGACCGCAGAGACGCCGCCGCCGCCCTCCGGCAGCGCGAACGGATACGCGTAGGTGAATCCCAGGTCCGCCGTCCGCAGTTCGTGGCTGATGATGTTGCGCTCCAGCCCCCAGGCGCAGATCGGCGACTTCGCGCACGGTTCGGCGCCGCCGTTGCCCTGAAGCGCGCCTGCCTGTCCGCCGCCCGCGGCCGGCGCCTGCTGTGCGTCAACACCGGCGAGCGTCGCGAGGAGCGCGACACCGAGAATGGCCAGGACCTCGCGTTTCATGTCAGCCTCCTTGTCGACCCCACAGGTGTGAATCGCGTCGCGCAGCGTCGACCTGACTCCGTGCAGTCGGCGAATCATAGCGGTTTCGCACCCGTGAATCGCCCACAATTGCGAGGAACGGCCCTGCCGCGCGAGGGCCGAAGGGGAGAGCAACCGGCAGAGTCCGCAGAGCCCGCAGAACCAGGTTTCCTCGTCTCTCTGCGATCTCTGCGCTCTCTGCGGTTGCTTCTCCCCGCGGCTGGGCTACAATCCGCGCCATGAAGAGACATCACGTGTCGGCACTGGCGGGCATTTCGGCTGCCGCGGTCGCGGCAGTGACGCTCTCGGCGCAGTACTCGATGACCGTGAACAGCGACCGGTTGATCAACGCGCAGAACGAGCCGCAGAACTGGCTGATCGAGAACGGCGACTACGCGTCGACGCGCTATTCGAAGCTGACCCAGATCAATCGCGACAACGTCAAGAACCTGCATCTGGTCTGGGCGCTGGCGCTCGGCGGCATGCAGGACGTGGGACAGAACGGCCCGGAGAGCGAGATCAACCCGCTGGTCGACAACGGCTTCCTCTACACCAGCGACGGCTGGGGCAACCTCTACAAGATCGACGGCCGAAATCCGAACAAGGGCGAGTTCGTGTGGGTGACCGATCCCGGTGTCAAACACCAGGGCAACAAACCACAGACGCGCGGCATCGCATTGTGGGAAGACCTGGTGATCGCCAACCTGCCGGACGGCCGGGTCATTGCCGCGAAGACCAGCACTGGCGAGATCGTGTGGGACAGGATGGTCGCCGTGACCAACGAATTCGGCAGCCGGGAGCGGTTCAACGCCGGCCCGATCACCGCCGACGGCAAGGTCATCATCGCCAACGGCGCCGGCGACGCGAAGACGCGCGGCTGGCTCGCGGCGCTCGACGCACGATCGGGCAAGGAGCTGTGGCGCTGGTACGTCGTGCCCAAGCCGGGCGATCCCGGCAGCGAAACCTGGAAGGACAAGACCAACGCATGGAAGACCGGCGGCGGCGGCCTCTGGCAGACCGGATCGTACGATCCGGCGACGAAGCTCACCATCTGGGGCACGGGCAACCCGGTGCCGATCTACGATCCGCAGGC
>DATFXR010000589.1:0-7222 GCA_035315685.1 Vicinamibacterales bacterium
GTCGCCGGCTACGTGGACGTCGAGGGCGACGTGATTCAACGCCTGCGCCTTGGCGCCGCCGGCCGCGCGGAGCACTACGACGATTTCGGCGGTACCGTGGACGGCAAAGCGACCGCCCGGCTGGTCATCGACTCGCACGTCCTCGTGCGCGGATCGGCGAGCACCGGATTTCGCGCGCCGTCGCTCGGGCAGTCGTTTTTCTCGTCGACCGCGACCAACTTCCTCAATCTGGGACAGGGCGTCGTGCCGGTGGAGTCGCTGACGCTGCCGGTCAATTCGATCGCAGCGCGCGTGCTGGGCGCCACGCCCCTGAAGCCGGAGCGCTCGCGGAGCATCACCGCGGGCACAGTCGTCACGCCGATCCAGGCGCTGGAGGTGACGCTCGATTCCTACCGCATCGCGATCGACGATCGCATCGTGCTGTCGGGCAATCTGACCGCGCCGCCGATTGCGGCGCTGCTGGCCCCGTTCGGCGCCAACAGCGCGCGGTTCTTCACGAACGCGATCGACACCGATACGAAGGGCGTCGATGTGATGGGGACCTACCGGATCCCGATGTACGCCGCCGGCGATCTGCGGCTGCGTGCCGGCTACAGTCATTCGCAGACCGACATCGTCGGGTCGGTCGCGACGCCGCCGCAGCTGGCCGGGTTCGAATCGGTGCTCTTCGATCGCATCGAGCGGCGGCGCATCGAGTGCGGCCAGCCTCGCGACAACGCGCGCGTCGGCGCCGACTGGCGGCGCGGATCACTCGGCGTGACCCTCACCGCGGCCCGCTACGGCTCGTTCTGCAGCTTCACGCTCAACGCCGCCGACGATCAGGAGTACCGCGCCAAGTGGCTCACCGACGTCGAGGTGGCGCTGCGGCGCGCCGGCTACACCATCGCGGTCGGCGCGCAGAACCTGTTCGACGTCTTCCCGGATCGCAACTCTACCGTCAACTCGTTCAACGGCATCCAGACGTTCCCGAGTCAGTCGCCGTTCGGGATGAACGGCCGCACCGTCTACGCGCGAATCGGCCGCATGTTCTGAGCCGGAATACCCGGAGACGACGGCCACGATCCGCACGAAGAAAGCATCCGCAGAGAACGCGGAGAACGCGGAGTTTCTTGTGCGGCGCCGGGCTGTCAGATATCCGGCTCCGGCCAAAACGGCCTGACGCTCGACGCGTCCACCGTCAAGAAGGACTCTGCGGTCTCTGCGCACTCCGCGGTTGTTTTCCTATTGCTCGTTGTCGTTGTCGCCTTTCTTGACCTTGAAGCCCGAGATCATCATCAGCGACCCGCGGTGATTGGCGTTGTCCACGTCGCGATGCTGCAGGTTCACGAACGCGGCCTCGCCGGAGGCGAGGAAGATGAAGCCGGTCGGCTCGGACGACGTGTCGCGCAGCGAGGCGAAGCGGACGCAGCCGTCGGACATCACGTCGTCGTCCGCGCCGTCGGGCAGACACATCCACAGATCGTTTCCGCGCGGCTGAGACGTGCCGTTCGCCTGCACGATGCTGGTCGGGCCGTCTTCGAGGACGACGAGGTTGCCGGTGTGCGGCTGGAAGGCGAGGTTATCGGGCATTCCGAGCTGCGTGGTTCCGGCAATGAACCGATCGACCTTCGGAATCGTGCCTGTCGGCGGATTCGGCACCGCCGCGCTCGGCTTCTCTTCGGTCAGGCACATCACTTCGCCGTAGACGGCTCCGTTTTCGACGCTGCTCCCGCCGGCGTGGCTCAGCCGACCGGTGTTCGCCCAGCAGACCCTGAACACGCCCTTGGCGAGCGCGATCGGATCGACGTCCATGTCCTCGGGACGGTAGTAGCCAGTGAACCGTTGCAGCGTTTGCGCGTTGCGCAGAATGATGTTGCCGTTCCCATCGGTGACGCCCGCAGCCGCCGCGTTGACGAGCGTCCACGCGCCTTTGCCGATCTCGGCGCCCTGACCGTAGTTCGATGAGCCGGCCGCGGCGACGCGGAGCCCGTAGATCGTCCCTGATGCGAACGGGGACATCGCCGGGATGGTGATCGGGCCGCCGCCGCCGAACGGAATCGCCGGCACGAACTTGTAGATGCCGCCGCCGGCGGCGCCGTTGCTCGGCGCGAGTTCGTCGCCGTAGATCATCGTGCCGTCGTGCATGATCCCGAAGCTCTCGAACGACAAGGCGCCGACCGCCTTGCGCTTGACGAGGTGCAGCGGATCGCTGGTGAGCCCCTGGTCGCGGTTGAGGACCGTCATCGTGGTGACATGCACGGGATCGAAAATCTCGTAGAGGCCGCCGTTCGCGCCGGCTTCTTCAGCGACGAGAATCGTGCCCCACGGAGTCCGCCGGACCGGATCGCACGACGTCAGGCCGATGACGATCGTCGTCGCATTGGAGCCCGCCGGCTTGCTGAGGTCCACGCGCTGCACGGCGGGATTGGTCGTTTCCTCGTCGCATACGAACAAGTGCGTCGGATGGCTGTCGTCCGGCCACATCGCGATCTGGTCGGCCGCAGCCTCTACGCTGCTCGAGATCAACGTCGCCTTCAGACCCGGTGCGAGATCCAGTGCGTCCACGCTCGGACCGTCGAACGGCCCGATCGCGCTTTCGTCGACCGGATGCCGGAGTCCGAACAGTTCCATCGAATGATCGCGCAACTGCTGAGCCACGAACGACCCGAAGTCCGCGCGGCGATCACCATCCTGATCGTCGGCAGAAGGCCGGGCGCCAAGCGACAGGACGACGAGACCAGCAGCCACTACACCGAGACGGGCGAGCGAACGTTGCATATGTGTGTTCCTCCGAGGCGCATCCTGTCCGACCGACGTTGCCGTCGTGCAAACAGGACGTCAATTCGCCGCAAAGGACACATAAGGACAGACGCCCGAATGACCTCGCCGTTCTCGTCGCTCCGTTACGCCGACGGCGCTGCCGCAGCCGATGTGGCCGCCGCTGGCGGCGATGCGGCGGCCCGCGGTGCGGGTGCGGTCTCGGGCGAGTGGCGCGCCTGACGCTGAACGTCGTCTTTCGCCGCAATCCCGGATCGCAGCTGAATCAGGCTCGAGAGCGCGTTGTACCAGAACGGCGCGCCGAGGCTGAGCAGCAGGCTCGTAATCAGCACGCCGAGCGCGTTGACGCCCCTCCAGTGATCGAGCCAGTGCCCGGGATCGGGGATTGAGATCAGTCCCTTTTCGGCGAGAAACGCCATGTACTGGCGCTCGACCTTCTGATCGGGCGCCGTTTCCTGGCCGGTGTTGCCGAGGGACGCGGCCTGTTGCACGAACGCGTTGCGCATCGTGTCGTCTGCGCCGAGCCGGTTGACCAGGTCGATGGTGTCCACTTGCAGCGCAACCGCGACCAGCAGCGCGGCACCGAACGTGATCGCGCGCGTCGTCGCGGTGAAGTGCATCGAGACGCGATCGATCGTCTGATCGAACCAGTTGTTCACTTTGGCGACGAAGTCGCTTTTTGCTTCCTGCAGGATCGCCATCGCCTGGCGAGCATCGGCCCCAACATGCGGGCGGGCCGCCTCCAGATCGAGGGTCATCGACCGAATCCTGGCGAGCGTCGCCTTCGGATCGGTGATGCCGTTGTCCTGAAGTGCCTTCACCAGCGCCGCCTTTGCCTCCGGCCGCAGCGAGCTGCTGTCGTCGGTGAGGAGCAGCAGCAGCTTGGTGAACTCGTCGCGATGGACCACCGAACCGAGGCCGCCAAAGCTGTTGCTGACGAGCGGATGGGTGAGGACTGCGGTCGCAATCTCGTTGGCAATCTGGTCGCGTACGGCAGGATCGAGCTGACCGAGGAGATCGGCAAGGCCCTTCCTCAGATGCCGGCCGCGGCTGTTGAGGACCGTCGTCACGAACTGGGTCATCATCGTGACGGCCATGCTCAACGCCAGCATGATCACCGCAAGACCGATCAACACGTCGAGGGACTTGAACACGGCGCACTCCTTTCTGGAACGTCGAGCGGGGAAGTGGCCGAAGATGTATATCGGCCTGCCCGTCACGTCAATCGAGCGGCTGAAAAAACGTGAACGGCCGCTGCAGCGCCAGGGACGGCCGCGTCTTTGCGTTCGTCGACGACTCCGAGTCGACATCGTCGGACCGACCCGAGGAGGATGCCCCGGTGGACTGCCGCCTCGCTGCTGCCGAGATCGCCGCTCGATGGCCGGGCTGACGCCGGACTCTCCGCGCGTGTCGATCCCCTTGGCGGCTGTTCGACCACCTAGTGAAAAACGGCCATACAGTCGTAGGGCCCACTCAAGGAGACATGAGATGCGCGTGATGGTGATCGTCAAGGCGAACAAGGAATCCGAAGCCGGTCAGATGCCCGACGAGAAGATCCTGGCGGCGATGGGCAAGTACAACGAGCAGCTCGTCAATGCCGGCGTGATGAAGGCCGGCGAGGGGCTGCACCCGAGTTCGAAAGGCAAACGCGTGAAGTTCTCAGGTGCGAATCGAACGGTCATCGACGGGCCGTTCGCCGAAACCAAGGAACTCATTGGCGGCTTCTGGCTCTGGACCGTGAAATCGATGGACGAAGCAGTCGAGTGGCTGAAGCGGGCACCGTTCGATGGCGGGACGGAAGTGGAGATCCGGCCGCTCTTCGAGACCGAGGATTTCGGGAAGGAGTTCACCCCGGAACTGCGCGCGCAGGAGCAGCGGCTGCGCGAGAAAATCGGCGAGTCGCGCTGAACGCATCCTGGCCTAGACTGGCGGCGTCAGAAGGTCGTTGGGACGGGCCCGCCGGGCAACCCGGCGGTGTCCGTCCCGTACGCACCTGAAGGAGCTCACCATGATGCGTCATCTCGTCACGACAGTCGCTGCCGTCGGCGTCACGCTCTCGCTCGCCGCACCCCGTGCGCTCGCGCAGGACGTGATTTCCAAGGACGCGGCCGCGGAGCTGAAGGCCTCGTTCGCGAAGGACCTCGAGACGCTGCACACGAAGTTCGCCGGTCTCGCCAATGCGTTCCCGCAGGACAAGTACACCTGGAGGCCGATGGAAGGCGTGCGATCGGTCGCCGAGGTGCTGATGCTCGCGGCGTTCGAGGGCTACTCGTTCATTCCGAATTCGTTCGGCGGCAAGGCCGCAGACCTGGGCAGCCGCGAGGAGGCCGCGAAGCTGCGCACGCTCTCGGACAAGACGCAGGTGATCGACCATCTCAACAAGGGCTTCGCGCACGCCAAACAGCAGCTGGAGTCGATCGACGCCGCCACGCTCACCGGCAAACGCAAGGTGATGGGGCAGGATATGTCGGCGTCGCAGGCAGCGCTGGCCATCGGCGGCGATCTCCACGAACACCTGGGCCAGTTGATCGCGTACGCGCGGATGAACCACATCGTTCCGCCGTGGAGCAAATGAATCCGTGAATTCGGAATTTGGAATTCGACTGCGTAGTCAGGAGTACGACGCTACCTGGCACTCGTCGCATGACGGGTGACGACGAATTCCAAATTCCTTATTCCCGGTTTCTCCACGCGCACGGCCGCTGAATTCTGATCTGAGTGCGCGATTGGCATGCAAAACGGTCGGGCTGGCAGCGCACTTTCTGGAGTATTGTGGTGCGCGATGGCGCTGCCGAACAGCGACCAGATCCTCCGCGCGGTCATCGAGGCGACGCCTGACGCGATCTTCGTGAAGGATCTCGACGGGCGCTACGTGCTGGTCAACGCGGCCGCGGCGCGCTTCCTCGGCAAGTCGCCTGTTGAGATCGTCGGCAAGCGCGATCTGGAGCTCTACCCCGAAGCAACCGCGCGGCGCTTCATCGAGGACGATCGCACGGTCCTCGCGAGCGGCCGCCCTCAGGACTTCGAGGGCGTCGCGATCAGCGACGACGGCACGCCGCAGACCTACCTCGTCACGAAGGGCGTCTACCGCGATCGGGACGGCGCGATCGTCGGGCTGTTCGGGATCTCGCACGACATCACCGAGCTGCGCCACGCGCAGGATACGCTCGAGCAGACGCGCGAGGCGCTGTTCCGCTCGCAGAAGATGGAAGCCGTCGGCCAGCTCACCGGCGGGATCGCGCACGACTTCAACAACATCCTGGCAATCATTCTCGGCAACGTCGAGCTGTTGCGCGCGTACCTGCCGAAAGACAAGTACGCTGACGAAATCATCGACGCGGTGCTGCGCGCCACGATGCACGGCCGCGACCTGACCGGACACCTGCTCGCCTTCTCGCGGCGCCGGCTGCTCAATCCGCAGCCGGTGGACGTCAACGGGCTCGTCGCCGGCATCGTGCGGCTGCTCGGCCGGACACTCGGCGCGTCGATTCAGCTCACCACCGACACCGCGGCCGACGCCGGCGTCGCGTTCGTCGATCCGGGCGCGCTCGAGGCGGCGGTGCTGAACGTGGCGCTCAACGCGCGCGACGCCATGCCGGACGGTGGCACGCTCACGATTCGCACCGCGAAGACGGAGATCGTCGGGCCGTCGAGAGTCGACGAGGATCTGCAGCCGGGCCCCTACGTCCGGCTGTCGCTGCAGGACACCGGCAGCGGGATGGCGTCCGAAGTCGCGGCGCGGGCGTTCGAACCGTTCTTCACGACGAAGTCGGGCGGACGAGGCACCGGTCTCGGCCTCAGCATGGTCTACGGCTTCGCGAAGCAGTCCGGAGGCACCGTCACGATTCAGTCGCAGCCGGGCCGCGGCACTACCGTCACGATGCTGCTGCCGGTGGCCGCATCGGCGAAGACCGGCGAGACGGGCGTCGAGACGCCGCCGCCCTCCGCGCCACACACGATCCTCGTCGTCGAAGACGAAGACGACGTGCGGGCGGTCGTGCGGCGTCAGCTCGAATCGCTCGGCCACACGGTGTTGGTCGCGGAGGCGGCGACCGACGCGCTCCTGCTGCTGCACGGACCCACGGCGCCGGATGTCCTCGTCGCGGACGTCGTGCTCGGGACCGGGATGAACGGCATCGATCTCGCCGCGGCCGCGCGGCGCTTCCGCCCGAGCCTTCCGGTGATCTTCGTGTCCGGCTACACGGCCGTCTCGGAAGCGGAGCAGCGGATCCGCGAGATGGGCGCCTTGCTGCTGTCGAAGCCGTTCACCACGCCGCAGTTGGATCGCGCCGTTCAGGAGGTGTGTGCCACCGCTGCGCCGCGCAATTAAGAGCAGGTTGCAAAATTAGCTCGCTCGCGGGTGGCCGCGAACGGGGCCGCCCCGCCGGGCGCGGAGCCGTGGGCCGTGACAAGTGCTCTTCTGGCGAGCACCCGGTGGGGCTGTTCGCGGACAGGACCCGCCTCG
>DATFXR010000590.1:0-10071 GCA_035315685.1 Vicinamibacterales bacterium
CCGAGCAGGTGATGTTCATGAACGGCCGCGTCGCGCGATCGCTCGCGTAGTGCAGCACCTTGGCCGCGAGATCCTTGCCGGTGCCGCTCTCGCCAGTCAGCAGCACGGTCGACGCCCGGCTGGCGGCGACTTTCTGCAGCAGCGTCTTGGCGGCCCGTATGGCGGCGCTGTCGCCGACGATCCGGTCGATCCGGAACGGCAGCGTCTGCGACGCGCGGAGCGCGCGGACCTCGCGCCTCAGTCGCGTCGTCTCGAGCGCCTTTTCGACCAGCAGCGCGATTTCGTCGAGATTGAACGGTTTGTTCGCGTAGTGGTACGCGCCGAGCTTCATCGCCTCGACCGCCATGTCGACGCTCGAGTGTGCGGTCAACAGGATGACCAGCGTGTCCGGGTCTGTCTCTTTGATCGACTTGAGCACCGCCAGGCCGTCGCCGTCCGGCAGCTTGTAGTCGAGCAGCACGAGATCGACACCCGCGGCGTTGCGCTGCAGCGCATCGGCGGCAGTCTCGGCCTCGACGACTTCGTATCCTTCCTGCTTCAAGCGCTCGGTCAGCGACCAGCGAATCAGCTGCTCGTCGTCGACGACGAGCACCGTCGGCATGCGCATGCCCCCGTATTCTAGTTCGGGCGGATGCAGTACGATCGAGCGGCGTAGGCTCCCGCGACGAGGTCGGCGAGCACGTCCATCTCGAAAGGCTTGCTGATCACTCGGTACGCGCCGAGTTCGAGCGCCCCTTCGACCACCTCCGGCCGGCCGAAGGCGGTCATCATGATCACCTGCGCGTCGGGCATCGCCAGGCGGATCGAGGCGAGCAGCGAGAGATCGTCGGAGTCGGGCAGGCGAAAGTCGAGCAGTACGACATCGAATCGATCGGTCGCTACCGCCGCCTTCGCCGCGAACGCATTGCCGGCCTCGACAACGTTGCAGCCATAGTCGGTCAGCGTCTCGGACACGGACCAGCGAATCAGCGCCTCGTCGTCGACGACCAGCACGCGCGGGGCGGCGGATTTTTTCTTGTCGCTGTGCGTAAATTCTCGCATGGCAACCGTTTCCATGACGTTTCCTGGACCGGATTGTTCAAGAACTGCGCCATCGGCTGATGCCGCTGGCAGGATGCTGAAAACCGCATCCTGCCAGGTCGTGCGCCTCAGCAACAGGAATGCCCGTGTCGGCGACGGATTCCCGTCACGGGCTGGTGCGCGGAAAATCCCGCACCCTCTGGAAAATCACGCAGCAGCGCGGGCGCGCTGCCGATCGTCAGTTTGACGCCGCCGGCAATCCGCCAGCGGCGCGCAGGACCGGGGATGCCGCCGCCCTTGGCGCTGGAACGGTGCGTGCTTCAGTGATCTCCCGGAGGGCGACATGATCGTTTTGAAGAAGGTCCTGGTGGCAACGGACTTCAAACCGGCGTCCGAGGCGGCGCTGACCTACGGGCGTATGCTCGCCCGCACGTTCGGCGCATCGCTGCACGTGCTGCACGTCGTCGAGAACTTCTTCCTGCGCTCGACGCCGTCCGATCCGCATGCGCTCGTTGCGGCGAGGACGCGGACACTGAACGATCAGCTGTCCGGTGTGCGCCGCGACACCACGGTTCATGTTGCCGTCACGGTGTCCGACGATGTTGGCGATGCCATCGTCAGCTACGCGCGCGCCAACACGATCGACGCGATTCTGGTCGGCACGCACGGCCGCACCGGGATGGCGCGCGTCCTCGAGGGCAGCGTCGCCGAGCGCGTCGTCCGCAGCGCACCGTGCCCGGTGCTCACCGTTCACCATCCCGAACACGAATTCGTTGGCTCCGCAGACGCGGAGAGCGAGGCGGCCATGATTGTCCTCAAGAAGATTCTCGTTGCGACCGATTTCAGCGAACCGTCCGCAGCGGCGCTCGCCTACGGCCGCGAGTTCGCGCGCACCTTTGGCGCGCAGTTGATCGTCGCGAACGTCGTCGACGACGTCCTGACGCGCGTCTATGGCGCCGACGGATTCGTCATGATGGATCCCGATCTGCAGCGGCAGATCGAAGCGGCGGCGCGCCGGCAGCTCGATGCAGTGCTCGACGACGAAGACCGCAGCGCGCTGGGCGCAGAGGGCGTCATCCTCATGTCGAATGTGCCGGCGTCTGCGCTCGTCGCCTATGCCCGCGAGCGCGGCGTCGACGTCATCGTGATGGGAACGCACGGCCGCGGCGGCGTCGCGCATCTCGTGATGGGCAGCGTGGCCGAGCGGGTGGTTCGCACCGCGCCGTGCCCGGTCCTCACCGTCCGGCATCCCGAGCACGAGTTCATCCGGCCCGACGCGCTGGTCGCCGTGACCCAGGCCTAGCATGGAGATCGTCAACCCGCCCGCGATCGATCAGTCGCCGTCGCGCATCGTCCTGCGCGACGGCACCACCGCGATGCTTCGCATGACCGCGGCGGACGATCGCGAGGCGCTGCGCCGCTTCTTCCACACGCTGTCGCCGGAATCGCGGCGGCGCCGCTTCTTCAGCTTCGCCGATCCGGCCGATGCGCTGATCGAGACGTTCTGCGCCTCGAGCGATCCGTCGCGGCAGGCGACGTTCGTCGCGCTGCGTCAGCTCGAAGGCGAGCTGCGGCCGATCGCGGTCGGGTCGTACGTGAACCTGGGGAACGGTGCCGCCGAGGCGGCGTTTGCGGTGGCCGACGCATTTCAAGGAAAGGGCCTCGGCACGATTCTGCTCGAACGGCTCGCCGCGTTGGCGGCAGATCACGGCTTCAGGCGTTTCGAAGCGATGGTGCTGCCCGACAACGCGTCGATGCTCGAAGTGTTCCAGGAATCGGGTTTCGAAATCCGCTCGAAGTCCGAGCACGGCGCGGTGACAGTGCTGCTGTCGCTCGGCCCGACGTCCGAATCGGTGCATGCGACCGAACGTCGGCAGGCCGGCGCAACCGTCACGTCGATGCGGCCGCTGCTCGCACCTCGCGCGGTTGCCGTCATCGGCGCGTCGCGGGATCCCTGCAGCCTCGGCCGCCGCGTGCTGGCCGGGATCGTCAAGGCGCGCTTCGCCGGCAGCGTGTATCCGATCAATCCGAACGCCACGGAGCTCGAGGGACTGCCGTGCTACTCGTCGATTGCCGCCGCACCAACGCCCGTCGATCTCGCGATCGTCGCCGTGCCGTCGGCGGCGGTGATCGGCGTCGTCGATCAGTGCGCGGCCGCCGGCGTCAAGTCGCTCCTCGTCATCACCGCCGGCTTCGCCGAAATCGGACCGCAGGGGCTCGCGCTGCAGCAGCAACTTGCCGAGCGCGTTCGCCGCCACGGCTTGCGGATGATCGGTCCCAACTGCATGGGTCTCCTGAACACCGCGCCGGAAATGCGGTTGAACGCGTCGTTTTCGCCGATCGTGCCGCCTCCCGGGCGCGTCGCCTTCTCATCGCAGAGCGGCGCGCTGGGGCTCGCGATCCTCGATCTCGCGGTCGAGCGCGGGATCGGCCTGTCGTCATTCGTCAGCGTCGGAAACAAGGCCGACGTCTCGAGCAACGACCTGCTCGAATACTGGGAGGCCGACGCCCGCACGTCCGTCATCCTGCTCTATCTCGAGTCGTTCGGGAACCCGCGTCGATTCGCGCGGCTGGCGCGCCGGATCGGGCGCACGAAGCCGATCGTCGCCCTGAAAGCCGGGCGCACGCACGCGGGATCCCGCGCCGCCGGCAGTCATACGGCGGCGCTGGCGGTCAGCGACGTCGCCGTTGACGCGCTGTTCCACCAGGCGGGCGTCATCCGCGCAGAGACCATGGACGATCTGTTCGACGTCGCCGCGTGTCTCGACATGCAGCCCCTGCCGCCCAGCCGCCGCGTCGCGATCGTGACCAACGCGGGCGGACCTGGCATCCTCGCGGTCGACGCCTGCGAGGCCGCCGGCCTGATCGTCGCTCCGACTGCGCAGACCACCCGCGATCGCCTCACGGCGTTTCTGCCGCGGGAGGCCAGCGTCGGCAACCCGATCGACATGGTCGCCTCGGCTACGCCGGACTCGTATCGGCGCGCGATTGAGACCATCCTGACGGCCCCGGAAACCGACGCGCTGATCGTGATCTACACGCCGATCGAACCTCGGCTCGCGGATGAGACCCTCGCGGCGATCCGCGACGGCATCGCCGCAGCGCGGCGTGGCGGCGTCAGGAACAAGCCGGTGCTCGCGTGCGTGATGGCGGGCCACGGCCGCCCGCGGCCGCTCGAGATCGATGGTGAACGCGTGCCCTGCTACGCGTTTCCGGAAAATGCGGCGCGCGCGCTCGCCAGAGCCGCCGGCTATGCGGAGTGGCGGTCGAAACCGCCGGCGCTCTTCTGGAGCTTTGACGACGTCCGCGTGGACGAGGCGCGGGCGATCTGCAGCAAGGCGATCGCGTCACGCGGCGCTGGGTGGTTGGCGCCAGACGAGGTCGGCGCCGTGCTGGGCGCATTCGGTGTACCGCTGGCGGCGGGGATGGTCGCGCACTCCGCGGAAGAGGCGGTCGCGTACGCGCACGTGCTCGGATTCCCTGTCGTCGCCAAGCTCGTTTCCCGCCGTGTGCAGCACAAGAGCGACATCGGCGCTGTGCAATTGAATCTCGCCAGCGATACCGGCGTGCGCCGCGCCTACGCCGAGATCATGACGCGGGCACGTGCCGTCGCGGCCGAGACGGACATTGACGGCGTCCTGATTCAGGCCATGATCGCCGGCGGCGTCGAGACCATGATCGGCACCAGCGAAGATCCGTTGTTCGGGCCGCTGATCGCCTTCGGCCTCGGCGGCATCCACGTGGAGGTGCTCGGCGACGTGCGCTTCCGCGTCGGGCCGCTGACCGATCGCGACGCCGACGAACTGCTCCATGAAATCAAGGGATTCCGGCTGCTCGACGGCTATCGAGGTCATCCAGCGGCCGATCTGGAGGCGCTGCGCGAACTGTTGCTGCGCATCTCCCGCCTGGCGGTCGACGTACCCGAAGTCGCCGAGCTCGATCTGAACCCGGTACTGGCGATGGCTCCCGGTCAGGGCTGTCGCGTCGTCGATGCCCGCATCCGCGTGAAGTCTGCCGCATCGCCGAGCTGATCGCCGCCGCGGGTACGACTCGTCGCGCCACGCTGTCCTGATCGACGGGATTCCGGCGGCATCGCCGTCGCGCGCCGGAAATCGGTGCAGATGTCGCTGGCGCGTGGCTTGCTCGGCGGTTGTCACGGAGGAGTCGCATGAGATCAGCCGTTGCCGTTCTCGCTGCCGTCGTCCTGATCGCCGCCGCGCGGCCCGCGCTCGCACAAGGCGGGAGCGCGCAGCAGGGCGCCGCGCTGTTCTCCACCCAGAAATGCACGATGTGCCATTCGGTTGCCGGCAAGGGCAATCCGAAAGGCCCGCTCGACGCGATCGCGGCGAAGAACAAAGGCGCGCACATTCGCGAATGGCTGACCGACCCCGAGGGCATGCGTGCGAAGACCAGCGCCACGCGCACGCCGGCGATGAAGCCGATGAAGCTCTCGCCTGATCAGGTCGACGCGCTGGTCGCCTACCTGACGTCGATCAATTCCAACACCCCCGCCGCCGCCGATACGGAGCGGTAGCCGCGTGATCACGATCGGCGACCTTCCGCCGCGCGACGGCGTGGGCCGGAGTGAATTCGACCGCCGCCACTTCCTCGACGCCCTGTTGATCGTCGGCTTCACGTCGACGGCCGCGGCGATCGCGTATCCGGTCGGCCGCTACCTCGTGCCGCCTGAGAGCGGCGAGCCGGCGACTGCCAGTGTGGTAGCGGGACGCGCCGGCGCGCTGCGGGCCAACTCTGCCGCGATCTTCAAGTTCGGCAGCAAGCCGGGCATCGTCGTGCGCACGGCCGAGGGTGAGCTTCGCGCGTTCAGCGCGGTCTGTTCGCATCTCGATTGCACGGTGCAGTTCAAGAGCGACACGTCGCAGCTCTGGTGCGCATGCCACAACGGCACCTACGACCTCGCCGGCAATGTCGTCTCGGGTCCGCCGCCGCGAGGGCTCGAGACCTTCCGGGTGAATCTGCGCGGTGAGGGCGACGACGCGGAGATCGTCGTGTCGCGGACATGAGCGTCATCGACTGGGTGGACGAGCGGCTCGACCTCACCGAGGTACGGCAGTTCGTCGCGGAGAAAGGCGTTCCGGTCCACGCGCAGAAGATCTGGTACTACCTCGGCGGGATGACGCTGTTTCTCTTCAGCGTGCAGTTGTTCACCGGCATCCTGCTGCTGCTCTATTACCGCCCCAGCGCCGCCGAAGCGTACGAGAGCGTGCAGTTCGTCGTCACGCAGGTGAAGTTCGGCTGGCTGATTCGCAACGTGCACAGCTGGTCGGCGAACCTGCTGATCGCTCTGGCGTTCGCGCACTTCTTCAGCGTGTTCTTCCTGAAGTCCTACCGCAAGCCGCGCGAGCTCACGTGGGTGAGCGGCATGCTGCTGCTGTTCCTGATGCTCGGCTTCGGGTTCAGTGGTTATCTGCTGCCGTGGAACGAACTGTCGTTCTTCGCCACCAAGGTCGGCACCGGCATCGCCGGCGCGGTGCCGGTGATCGGCCGCTTCTCGCTGCGGCTGCTCCGCGGCGGCGACGACGTCACGGGCGCGACGCTGTCGCGCTTCTACGGCCTCCACGTCGCCGTGCTGCCGGCGCTCGCCACGGCGCTGGTCGGCGTGCACCTGCTGCTGGTACAGCGGCAGGGCATGAGCGTTCCGATCGATGTCGAAAAGAAGCTGAAGCCAGGCGAGCGGCTGCGGCAGATGCCGTTCTTTCCGAACTACATCCTCCGTGACGTGCTGGCGTGGTACCTCGTCATCGCGGTGCTCGCGGCGCTCGCGGCCTTCTATCCGTGGGAGCTGGGCACGAAGGCCGATCCGTTTGCCGTCGTGCCACCCGGTATCCGCCCCGAGTGGTACTTCCTGGCGATGTTCCACACCTTGAAGCTGGTGCCGAGCCACGTCCTCGGGATCGAAGGGGAACGGCTCGGCGTGATCGCGTTCGGGATCGCGGCGCTGTTCCTGGTGCTCGTGCCGTTCCTCGATCGTCGCGCCAGCCGCGGCGAGCGGAGCCCGCTGTTTACCGTACTCGCGGCGCTCGGGCTCGTCTACCTGATCTCGTTCACGATCATCGGCCGCTACGCGAAGTAGGACCACATGGCCAGGACTATCGCGCTCACGTTCGTCATCTTGCTCGGCGGCGCTCGCGCGTTCGCGGCGCCGGGTATCGTGCCGGTGACCGCGAACACCTGCGTCGCGTGCCACTCCACGCTGGCCGATCGGCGGCTCGCGAACCCGACCAGACTGTTCGGCGGCCAGGATGTGCATCGCGAACGAGGCTTCGACTGCGTCGACTGCCACGGAGGGAGCCCGACTTCCCCCGACAAGGCGGCAGCGCATGACGCGTCGGGACGCGTTTCCGCGATGGCGTTTCGCGGCAAACCCACCGGGCGGGCCGTGATCGCGACGTGCGCGCGCTGCCACAGCGACGCCGAGCTGATGCGCACGTTTGCGCCCAGGCAGCGTGTCGATCAAGCCACCGAATACGCGACGAGTGTTCACGGCAAGCGGCTCACTGCCGGCGACACCAGGGCTGCGACGTGCGCGAGTTGCCACGGCGCACACGGCATTCGCCTCGTGTCGGACGCCAAATCGCCGGTCTTCCCGACCAACGTCGCGACCACCTGCGCCGGCTGCCACGCCGATCCGGCGCGCATGAACGGCTACACGCTGGCGGACGGATCGCCGCTGCCGACACGTCAGTTCGCCGACTACCAGAAAAGCGTCCACTTCGCGGCGCTGACCAAAGGCAACGATCTCTCGGCGCCGACGTGCAACGACTGCCACGGCAACCATGGTGCGGCACCGCCGAATGTGGGCGCGGTGGCCAACGTCTGCGGCACTTGCCATGCGGTGTTCGCGCAGAAGTTCGCCGCCAGCGTCCATGAGGCGATCTTCGACAAGGGCTGCGTCGAGTGCCACGCCAACCACGCCGTAGCGAAGCCGTCCGACCAGATGCTCAGCGCCACGGCGCCCGGTGTGTGCCAGCCGTGCCACAACGGCGACGACAAAACCGACAAGGGCGCAGCCGCGGCAGCCGACATGCGCGGCGATATCGAGCGCCTGAAGACCGGGATCGAGCACTCGTCCGCGGCGCTGGCGCACCTGAAGAACGCCGGCATCGAAGTCAGCGACCCGCAGCTGGCCCTGCGCGAAGCCGGAACCAGGCTGACGCTGGCGCGCACCGAGATGCACGGCTTCGATCCGGCGCACGTCGCGCCGATCCTCGCTGACGGCATGACGATCGTCGCGACGGTCGATCGCGCGGCGCAGAGCGGCGCCGCCGAGCTCACCTTCCGGCGGCGGGGACTGTTCGTGTCGCTTGGCGCCATCCTGGTTTTCGTCGTCGCACTCGGCCTGAAGGTGCGGCAGATCGATCGGCGCGATCATGAACGGCGGACCCAATCAGCCGGCAGATGACGCGCGGCTCGCCGCGCTCGAGCGTACCGTGCTCGCGCTCGACGCGCGCCTTGCTGCGATCGAGGCGTCCTCCGGGCGCAATCATCTCGACGGGTCGCACCGGGTGGACGAGGCCGGGCGATCTGCCGACGCGCCCCCGACGCGCGTCGAGCGGCCTGGCATCGATGCCGTCGCTGTGATGTCGTTCGCCGGGCGGACGCTGATGGTGCTCGGCGGCGCCTACCTCCTTCGAGCGCTCACCGAATCTGCGATCTGGCCCGCGTCAGTCGGCGTCGGTGTCGGCTTTGCCTATGCCGCCGTGTGGCTGGTCGAGACCGAACGCGCGGCGCGCGCAGGCCGCCGCACGAGCGCGGCGTTCCACGGCGCGGCCGCGGTGATGATCGCGCTCCCGCTGCTCTGGGAGGCGGTCACCCGGTTCCGTCTGCTCGACGCCGCAGCAGCCAGCATGGCGTTGACCGCGGTCGCGAGCGTGACGCTCGCGATCGCCGTCCGCGCGCGCGTGCAGACGGTCGCCTGGTTCGCGACGATCGGCGCGGTCGTCATCAGCGCGGCGCTCGGCGCTGCGACCGCGCACGCGCTCCCCTTCACGGTTGCTGACATCGTGCTCGGCGTCGTCACACTGTGGATTGGCTACACCGCCGACTGGATCTGGCTGCGGTGGCCGGTGGCGTTCGTCGCCGACGTCGCGGTGATCGCGCTCGGCGTCGCTGCAGCCTGGAAGACGACGCCGAGCTCACCGGCGGCGATCGTCGCCGTCCAGCTGCTGCTCCTCGGCGCCTACGTCGCGAGCGTTGCGATTCGGACCCTCGTGCGCGGCCGCGAGGTGATCCCGTTCGAGGTGGCGCAGAGCGTCGTGGCGCTGTTGGCGGGCTTCGGCGGCGCGATCGAAGTGGCGCAGACAACGGGGATGGGCATCGGCCTCCTGGTGTCGAGCGGCATCGCGTGCGGCGTCGGCTGTTATGCCGTGGCGTTCGCGTTCATCGCGCGACGGCAGGGTGTCCGGCGCAATTTCTATTTCTACACGTCGATCGGTCTCGTCTTGATCCTCGCCAGTACCGCGATCGGCGTGCCGTATCCTGCCGCGTGGTGGGCGGGGCTCGCCGTGCTCGCCGCGCGGCGGGCGTCCGCGCGCCTGGAAGTCGCCGACGACGACCAGCGCGTCGCCGCACCCGGCTGGCTGACGCTTGCCGCGCACGCGGCCAGTTACCTGATCGCCGCGTTTCTCGCCTCCAAACTGATGACCGCCTCGTTCCGCGCGCTGGTGGGTCCGCCGATCACGCAGTCTGCCGCCGCCCCGCAATCACTTGTCGTGTTCGTGGCCGGCTGCTTGTGCTGGGTGTTACTCGCGCGCAACGACACCGGTCTGCGCGCGGCGTACGCGCGGATCCCGCGGGCGGTGGTCGCGCTGCTGCTCGCGATCGCCGGCAGCGCCTGGCTCGCCTCGCTCGCGCAGTCCGACGGAACCACCCCCGGCAACGCGGCCACCACGCGCACGATCGCGCTGGCTGCGATCGCGCTTGCACTCGCGTGGCTCGGCCGCGCGGCGCGGCTGCGCGAGGCCGCCTGGCTCGTCTACGCGACGCTCGCCGCGGGCGGCGTGAAGCTCCTGGCTGAGGACATTCCGCACT
>DATFXR010000591.1:0-6154 GCA_035315685.1 Vicinamibacterales bacterium
CCACGTCTTGCCGCCGTCGGTGCTCTTGTACAGGCCGCGCTCGTCGCTCGGCGTGCTGTAGCGGCCGAAGTCGGCTACGAACACGATGTCGGGGTTGGTGGGATGGATGCGGATCTTCGAGATCGCGTCGGAGTTCGAGAAGCCGACATGCGTCCACGTCTTGCCGGCGTCCGACGATTTGTAGACGCCGTCGCCCGGCATGATGTTGCCGCGAATGCACGACTCGCCCATGCCGATGAAGACCTCGTCTGGCCGCGACTCGGCGACCGCGACCGCGCCGACCGACGCGCTGTTGATCTGTCCGTCGGTGACCGGCGCCCATTTCGTGCCGCCGTCGGTCGTCTTCCAGAGCCCGCCGCCGCTCGCGCCGAAGTAGGCCTCCCTGGCACGCCCCTTCACGCCGGATACTGCGATCGATCGTCCGCCGCGGTCGGGACCGATGCTTCGCCACTTGAACGACGACAGGATCGCCTGATCGAGCGTCTCAGCCGTAGCGGCCGGCTGCTGCGCGAACAGATCCCGCGTCGCGCCGGCCTGCCATACGGCCGGGGCGACGAGAAGCGCGGCGCCGGCGATGAACGATCGGTATCTGATTAGCCGCGACATGGCGTCAGGTTCCTCCAAAAAAGACTCAGTCTACATGACGTCCGTTCGATGTCGGTTTTGTTCGCAGCGCCCAACACTGATACACGCTGAGGTTCATCGTTCGCGGTTGCTCGCAGACGCCGTGGCTGCTCGCTTGCGTTTGCGGCTCTGTTTGTCACGTCGCTTTGGCCGTCGTGTCCATGGCGAACCTCTTGCTAATCGCGCCGCCTGAACCGCAGCATCTGCGGTCGCATTCGTATCCCGGACCGCGAGGGACCTGTCGATGAAGGAGCGCCGACTATGCGCAGCACCGGCCGCAGCCTGCTCGCAGCTGCTGCACTGGCCACCGTCGCGGTGGCCCTGACCCTCGGGCAAACAGGCGGCTCTGCCGCGTCGAATCCCCCAACCACGATTTCGCCGGCACAAGCATTCGCGAATCTGCCGCTGACCTTCGTGGAGAATCACGGCCAGAAGGACACGCGCGTTCGTTACTACGCGCAGGGCGCGCGCTTCGCGTTCTACTTCACGCCACGCGACATCGCGCTGACGTTCCTGCGGGAGTCAGCGAAGCCGGATGCGAAGACCCCGAGCGGCGATGGCTACGCACTGTCGATGCGGTTTGTCGCGAGTAGCCCGAGCGCGCGCATCGAAGGAGCGCGCGCGCAGGGGAGCGTCAACTACCTCGTCGGATCGGATCCGTCGCGCTGGCGGACCGGCCTTCCTGCCTACACCGAGATCGTGTATCGCGATCTCTGGCCGCAGGTAGATCTGCACGTGCGCGGACACGGGGGAACGCTGAAGTACGAATTCCGCGTAGCGGCCGGTGCCGATCCAGGAGCGATCCGTCTGGCCTATGACGGCGCGTCCGCCTTGTCGCTCGACGCGGGCGGCGGGCTGCTCATTGGCACGTCGATGGGTCCTCTTCGCGACGCACCGCCGGTGTCCTACCAGACGATCGACGGCGTGCGCGTGCCGGTGGAGAGCCGATTCGTTCTCGACACGCGCGGCGGCGAACGGCAGGTCGGATTCGGCCTTGGCCCGCATCGGTCCGATCGCGAACTCGTGATCGATCCGGGCATCGAGTACACGACGCTGCTCGGCGGCGCCGATGACGACAAGCCCAGCGGTATCGCCGTCGATGGTGTCGGCAATGTCTACGTGGCAGGGTTCACGCAATCGGCGGACTTTCCGACCACTGCCGGCGCGTTCGATCGCGCCGGCGCGGTGCAGACCTCGGTGGACGCGTACGTCGCGAAGCTGAATCCCACCGGTACCGCGCTCGTGTACTCCACCTTCCTCGGCGGCAACCAGGACTTCGACTGGGCGCGCCGTGTTGCCGTCGACGCAGCCGGCAATGCCTACATCGTCGGGCAGACCAAGTCGGGCGACTTCCCGACGACCGCCGGCGCGTTCGCCCGTTCGCTCGCCATCCCACCAAACTGCCCGCGCTGCTTCGCCGACAACTACGACGCGTTCGTCACGAAGCTGAACCCGACTGGATCGGCGCTCGTGTACTCGACGTATCTCGGCGGCACCGACTTCGACGATCCGCGGGGGATTGCCATCGACAGCGCCGGAAATGCGTACGTGACGGGCGAGACCGCGTCGCACGACTTTCCGACGACACCCGGCAGTTACCAGCCGCTCCACCACGGCGACTACGACGTCTTCGTCACGAAGTTCAATGCAACCGGCTCGGCCCTGGTGTACTCCACCTTCATCGGCGGCACGCTCGTCGATGATGGCGAGCGAATCGTCGTCGATTCGAGTAATCAGGCGCTCGTGATGGGTTTCAGCCGATCGCCCGACTTCCCGACGACGCCGGGCGCGTACGACACGACACCGAACGGCGCCTTCGACATCACGCTCAGCAAGTTGAATGCGGCCGGGTCCGCGCTGGTGTTCTCGACCGTGCTCGGCGGGTCGAACATGGACACCGGCGGCGGCCTCGCGCTCGATCCGGCAGGCAACATCTACGTCTCCGGCGGGACCGGGTCGCTCGACTTCCCGACGACGGCCGGTGCGTACGACACGACGCCGAGTGGGAACGATGGGTTCGTCACCAAGCTGAATCCCACCGCCTCCCAGGTGCTCTGGTCTACGCTGCTGCCCGGGGGAGGCGCGGCCGGCGTGGCGCCCGACGCGGCTGGCAACGTGTGGATTACCGGCACCACGAGCTCGGCGGCCTTCCCGGTGACCGCCGGCGCCAGGCAGACCACGCTCAACGGCACGTCCGACGCCTTCATATCGGAGTTCAGCTCTGACGGCGCAGCGCTGCTGTTCTCGACGTTCATCGGCGGCCAGAACGCCGACGTCGGCGACGACATCGCGGTCAGCTCGAACGGCAGCGTCTATGTGACCGGTCACACGTTCTCGGTCGACTTCCCGGCGACCGCCGGCGCGTTCGACACGGTCTTCGCCGGCAGCACGTCCAGCTTCGCGGGCGACACATGGGTGACCAAGGTCGATCCGAACCGGACGACGAACGCGCCGCTGGCGACGGCGCCGACCCCGGGGACACCGACGCTGCTCTCGCCGGCGAATGGTGCGACGCTCGTCGCTCAGCCGATCGGGTTCGACTGGACTGACGTGGTGGCCGCCAATTCGTACGAGATTCAGGTCGACGACTCGAGCGCGTTCACGGCGCCGCTGGTCCGCAGCGCCACCGTCACCGGCCAGTCGATGTACGTCACCGGCGGCCTGGCGACGGTCGCGCACTTCTGGCGCGTCCGCGCGGTCAACGTGAACGGCGTCGCCGGGCCGTGGTCGTCGACGTTCACGTTCACGCCCGACACTGCGCCGCCGCCGCCGACGCTGTCGACGATGGACACGAATCCTTCGTCGGTCGTCGGCGGAAACACGTCGACGAGCACGGTCGTCCTCAGCACACCCGCGCCCTTTGGCGGCGCGCTGGTCTCGTTCTCGAGCAGCAACCCGGCGGTGGCGAGCGTACCGCCGAACGCGACGGTCCCGGAGAACAGCTTTACGGCGACGGTCACGATTACGACCGCGGCCGTGCAGGCAAACACCGTCGTCACGATCACCGCGTCGTACAACGGGACGACGAGAACGGCGAATCTCACGGTCACGTCGCCGGGTGGGGCCGTCACGATGCAGTCGCTGCAAACGTCGCCGAGCAGCGTCACTGGGGGTAACACCGCGCAAGGCGTCGTCACGTTGACGGCGGCGGCGCCGGCGGGCGGCCAGAGCGTCGCGCTGTCGAGCAGCAACCCCGCTGCTGCCGGCGTGCCCGCAACGATGACGGTCGCAGGTGGTTCCCAGACCGGCGTCTTCAACATCACGACGTCGGCCGTGTCCGCCGACACGACGGTGACAATCTTTGGAACCTCGACCGGGACGACGAGGAGCGCGACGTTGACAGTGATGGCGCCGGCAACGTCTCCGCCACCTCCGCCACCGCCACCTCCGCCGCCGACCCAGACCGCGACGCTGATGCTCTCCGTCACCGGCCGGAGCGGCGTCCACGTGACGTCGAATCCCGCGGGCCTGAATGTCGTCAGCGGTTCGAGCGGGTCCGCATCGTTCAACGTCGGCACGTCGATCACGTTGACGGTGGGGAGCGGACGCGACGCCCTGTTCTCGGGGGCGTGCACGAAGACCAGCAAGGTGAAGAGCTGTACGTTCACGCTGAACGGCAACGCGTCGGTGTCGGTGAACGTGCAGTAGGTGTGTAGGACTGATGGGCCCATGGGGTGGGTTGGTGGGGTTCGAGGAGTGTGGGACCGATCGGTCCCACACTCCTCGTGCGCGTGGGTCCCACAGCCACGGCGTCGTGATCGACAATCTGGCGCATGACCGCTGTCCGTCGGGAACTGCTGAATACGGTGCTGATCGTCGCTGGAATTTTCTGTGCGGCGATGGGACTGAAGGGATTCCTGCTCTCGAGCAACTTCATCGACGGTGGCGTCACCGGCGTATCGATGCTGCTCACCAAGGTCACTGCGGCGCCGCTTGCGCTGTGGCTGCCGCTGGTGAACGCGCCGTTCTTCGCGATGGGCTACCGGCACATGGGCGGCGGGTTCGCGTTGCGCAGCGCGCTGGCGATTGCCGGCTTGTCCGCGGTCCTCGCGACGGTTCATTTCCCGGACGTCACACCGGATCTCCTTCTCACGGCGGTGTTCGGCGGCCTCTTCATCGGCGCCGGCATCGGCCTGGCGGTACGCGGCGGCGCCGTGCTCGATGGTACCGAGATCGCCGCGCTGATCGTCAGCAAGCGCAGCGCGCTGCTGCGCGTCGGCGACGTGATCCTGATCTTCAACGTGATCCTGTTCGTGACCGCAATCGCGATTCTCGGCGTGGAGCCGGCGCTGTACTCGATCCTCACGTATATCACCGCGGCACGCACGCTCGACTTCGTGATCTACGGCCTCGAGGAGTACACGGCGATCACGATCGTGTCGGCGCGCAGCAGCGCGATCCGGGTGCGGATCACCGGCGAGCTCGAACGCGGTGTGACGGTCTACAGGGGCTACGGCGGGCTGACCGGCGCCGAGCAGGAGATCCTCTACTGCGTCGTCACGCGCCTGGAGATTGGGAAGGTGAAGGCGATCGTCCGCGGCGAGGACGCCAGCGCGTTCGTCGTCTTACACCCGCTCGCTGATGCCGAAGGCGGCGTGCTGAAGCGCGCGGCACATTGAGTCGGGTCGGACGGATGGGCCGGGTGGGTCAAGTAGGTCGGACAGATGGGAATTCAACCCGATGGGGTTACCCTCGCCTGACCTACTCGACCCTCTCGATGCGCCGATCAGGGACGAGCCAGATCAGCGCGACTGCGATATAGAGCGCATCGGCGATCCGGTCGTTGACGAACGCGAGCGGGATGGCGGCGGCATACATCAGCGGCGAGAGCTTCCCCTTCCAGTCCCACCCGATCGCGCGCGCGAGCTTCGAGCCGGGGCCCTGCGCTCTGATGATCATCGTCTGCAGGATGTAGTACGCCACCCCGGCGCAGAGCAACACGATCCCGTACGCCGCCGTCGGCACCGCCGCGAAGTGGTTCTCGCCCATCCATCCCGTCGCGAACGGCACCAGCGACAGCCAGAACAGGAGGTGAAGATTCGCCCACAGGATCGCGCCGTTGATGCGGTCGGTCGCGTGGAGCATGTGGTGGTGGTTGTTCCAGTAGATTCCGAGGTACACGAAGCTCAGGAGGTAGGTGAAGAACACCGGTAGCAGGGGCTGCAATGCCGCGAGGTCGGCGCCCTCCGGCGCTTTGAGCTCCAGCACCATGATCGTGATGATGACGGCCATCACGCCGTCAGTGAACGCCTCCAGCCGACCCTTGGTCACGGTCGAAGTCCCTCCAAAATGTCGTTTTTACGCCAAGCGCTGCACGACTTGATGGTTCCCTTAGAGACTCTGTCTACGGAAACAGACAAATTTGAACAAAAAAGTTGTTGCGCAGCATCGCGCCCGGCAGTTAGATGGCCCCATCATTTCGGCGCGATCGCACTGCATTCGACCCTCTAGGGCGGCTTACTCACAGAGGAGGCAGCAGATGCGCAGACTCCTGGTTCGCGCGGCGGTCATCGGATTCTTCATCGTGGGC
>DATFXR010000592.1:0-3133 GCA_035315685.1 Vicinamibacterales bacterium
GGCGGACGCGGCAATCAGATCGGCATGAACTACGGCGGCCGCATTCAGTGGGACGGCGAGTTCACGATCGGGAACGTGCCGCCGGGCCGCTACATCCTGCGCGCGCGCGGCGACGACAGCGAGACGCCGCAGTACGCGGCGCAGCCGGTGACGGTCAGCGGCCAGGACGTCAGCGATTTCACCGTCATGCTCTCGCCGGGAGCGATCATCAGCGGCACGGTGAGCTTCAACGGCGCGCCGGGCGCCGCACCGGACCTCTCTCAGTTCAGGATCACCGCGCCGGCGACGGATCAATCCGACGTCGGTCCGCAGCCGAACGCCCGCGTCGGCAAGGATGGCGCGTTCGAACTGGCCGGCGTGCCCGCGGGTGCGCATCTCGTGCGGAGCGCCGGCGCAGCGCGGGGATTCATCCTGAAATCGGTGACGATCAGTGGACGCGACGTCACCGATGCGCCCGTGCAGCTCCGGCCTGGTGAATCGCTCGCCAACGTGATCGTCGTCTTCACCGATCAGCAGAACGAGATCAACGGCACGGTGACCAACGAACAGGGCACGCCGGTCCCCGACTACACCATCCTCGCGTTCTCGACCGATCCGGCGCTGTGGCGCCCTCTCTCACGGCAGATCATGACGGCGCGCCCGGATCAGACCGGCAAGTACCGGATCCGCGGGCTGCCGCGCGGCGAGTACTACCTGGTCGCGGTCGATCCTGCAGAGCAAGGCGAATGGTTCGAGCCGGTGTATCTCGACGAGCATCGCGCCGGCGCCCAGCGCGTGACGCTCAGCGAGGGGGACATCAAGACGCAGGATTTCAGAATCGCGCAGCGGTAGAATTAAGAATTAGGAATTAAGAATTAAGAATTCGTGTTCGCGTTCGTGAGCCTTCGTAACCAGCACTTCACGAATCCATCGACGAATTCTTAATTCGTAATTGCTCGTGGTCACCGTAATTCTTAATTGCGCTGGTCACAGATCTCCCCATAGAAACTGCAGCACGCTGATGGCTGCGACAGGGACTGCATCGGCGCGCAGCGTGCGGCGGCCGAGCGTGACCAGATGGATGCCATGTGCGCGCGCGGCCATCCACTCCTGCTCGCTCCACCCACCTTCCGGTCCGATGAACAACACCGCGTCCGCCGGCGGCGGAAGGCGCTGGATCGCGGACAGCGGCTCCACGTCGGTTGCCGCAGACGGTTCGACGAGCATCAGCCTCAGCGCGGCTGCCGGCTCTTCGAGGAAGGTTTCGAACGTCAGGGGCAGACGGATGTCGGGCAGGACGGCCCGCCGCGATTGCTTCACCGATGCGAGCGCGACGCGACGCCAGCGATCCAGCCGCGATCCGCGCACCAGCGCCGCGACGGTCGCCTCGGTTCGCCTGGTGACGAGCGGCTGAATCGCCGCGACGCCCAGCATGACCGCGTCGCGGATCACGTCGTCCATCTTGTCGCCCTTGAGCACCGCCAGCGCGACCGTCATCGCGACCTGCGGCTCTGCGGCGGGATCGGCGCGCGCGACGAGCTGCACGCGGACATCGCGGCGCAGCACGCTCGCAACCTTCGCGACCCACTCGTGTCCGCGGCCGTCGAACACGGCCACCGTGTCTCCGATGCCCAGCCGCAACACACGCGTCAAATGCTCCCCTTCGTCGCGGGGCAACTGGACCGTCTCGTCTCCGGGATCGAGCGCAGGCGCAAAAAACCGATACACGGCCGGAAATTAAACCACAGAGACACTGAGGCACAGAGAAGTCGGGCGTCACGCTGCGAAGGCGAGAGGGAACGCAGAGACCGCAACGAACGCAGAGGCCGCGGACGTGAGACGCTCATGCCGACGCTCGGACGCATCGCGCGCCGCAGATACGTGTTCTCCCGCTCTGTGTCTCCGTGGTTCTTCTTCGTGGCTTGGTGGCGTCGTGGGCTCCGGCACAGCGCAGGCGGCGTGGCTGTCCACGCGCTGACTGCTATACTCCGGCGGGGATGTTCTTCCGCGGACAACTTGTCGGGAAGTACAAGATCCTCCAGCCGATTGGCAGTGGAGGCTTCGGGACGGTCTATCTCGCCGAAGACACCTGGATCAACAAGAAGGTCGCGCTCAAGGTTCCGCACAAGCAGAGCCTCGACTTCGGCGAGCTGCTCCGTGAACCGCGGCTGCTCGCGAGCCTGAATCACCCGAACATCGTCACGATTCTCACGGCTGAGCGGCAGGAGAACGTCTTCTTCATCGTGATGGAGTTCGTTCCGGGGGAGACGCTCGAGACGGTGATCGCGCGCGACGGCGCCCTGGACATCGCGCGCGCGGTCGACTACACCTGCCAGATCTGCAACGCCGTCGATCACGCCCACCGCCATGGCGTGCTGCATCGCGACCTGCGCCCGTCGAACGTTCTCGTCGCCGAACGTGGCATGCTCAAGGTCGCCGACTTCGGGACCTCGCGCTTCCTGGAGATCGCAGCGCACGGGACGACGGTGATCGGCAGCCCGCCGTACATGGCACCCGAGCAGTTCCAGGGCAAGGCCGTGTTCGCATCCGACATCTACTCGCTCGGCGTCACGATGTACCAGATGCTCACCGGCGTCCTTCCGTACGACACCCCCTCGCCGGCGGATCTGGTTCGACTGATGTCCGGTGAGCTGCGCACCGCGCCGCGTCTCAAGAATCCGAAAGTGCCGAAAGCGATCAACGACATCGTGCTCAAGGCGATGGCGCCGGAGATCCACGCGCGCTATCAGCGCGCCGCCGAACTGCTCGACGATGTGATCGCGGCGCGTGCGACGAGTCGGGTCTCGCGCACGCCGCGCGAGACGCCGAAACCGGAAACGGCGGGCAACGACGCGCAGGACATTCAGCGGCGGCTCAAAGCCCGCGAAGCGCCGCAGCCGCGCTTCTGCTGGCACTGCCGCAAGCCGCTCCACGCACGCTCCGACCGCTGCCCGTTCTGCGGCGAAGCGCAGTAGAATTTATCGAAGGAGCGATCGATGGGTTTCCCCGGAACAGGCACGATCTGGATGAACGGCAGGCTGGTGGAGTGGAAGGACGCGACGATTCATATCGCGTCGCACGTCATTCACTACGGCAGCGGCGTGTTCGAGGGTGCGCGCTGCTATGCGACGCCGAAAGGCTCCGCGTGCTTCCG
>DATFXR010000593.1:0-9617 GCA_035315685.1 Vicinamibacterales bacterium
CGCGCCGCGCCAGCTCTCCGGCCGCGGCGTCTCGTACTGGACCGACGGCAAGGGCGACGAGCGCATCCTCTACGTCACCACCGGCTATCGCCTCATCGCGCTCAACGCGAAGAACGGCTCGATGATCCAGTCGTTCGGCGAGGGCGGCGCCGTCGATCTGAAGAAAGGCGCCGTGTTCGGCAAGGGCCAGCAGATCGATTTCGAGACCGGCGAGATCGGCCTGCACTCGACGCCGGCGGTCGTGAAGGACGTGATCATCATCGGCTCCTCCTTCAAAGAGGGCATGACGGTCAAGACGCACAACAACACGAAGGGGCTCGTGCGGGCCTTCGACGTGAAGAGCGGCAAGCTGCTCTGGACGTTCAACACGATTCCGCGTCCGGGCGAGTTCGGCAACGACACGTGGGAAAACGAGTCGTGGGCAATCAACGGCAACACCGGCGTGTGGACGCAGATCACGGTGGACGAGGAAGCGGGGCTGGTGTATCTGCCGGTCGAGGATCCGACGTCCGACTTCTACGGCGGCCATCGTCCCGGCAACAACCTGTTCGGCGACTCGCTCGTGTGTGTGGATCTGAAGACGGGACAGCGCAAGTGGCACTTCCAGATCGCGCATCACCCGATCTGGGACTACGACCTGTCGTCGGCGCCGCTGCTTGCCGACATCAACGTGAACGGCAAGGCGATCAAGGCGGTGGCCCTGCCGACCAAGGAAGCGTTCCTCTACGTGTTCGATCGGATCACCGGCCAGCCGGTGTGGCCGATCGAGGAGAAGCCGGTTCCGCAGTCGGACGTGCCGGGTGAGAAGACGTCGCCGACGCAGCCGTTCCCGACCAAGCCGCCGGCGTACGCCCGTCAGGCGGTCACGCTCGACGAGCTCATCAACTTCACGCCGGAGCTCAACGAGGAAGCCCGGCGCATCGTGTCTCGGTACCGGCTCGGGCCGATGTTCCTGCCCGGCGTCGTCAGCAAGGTCGACGGACCGGTGGCGGCGTTGACGATCGGGACGACCGGCGGGGGCACCAACTGGCCCGGCGCGTCGTACGATCCGGAGCTGCACACGGTCTTCGCGCAGGCTGCGAACGCCGGCATCGCGCCGATCGGCCTCGTCGAGCCGCCGGCCGGATTCTCCGACATCCGCTACGTTGCCGGCACGGCGGGGCAGCCGTTCGTCGAGCGTGAAGGCCCAGGCTTTGGCAGCGCGGCAGATTCTCCGCAGCGCGGCGGCGCCCTTGGACGACAGGCAGCGGAGGCGGCGGCGGCCGCTGCGCCAGGCCGCGGCGGCGCGGCAGCGCCGGCAGCCGGCGGCGGGCGGGGCGCGGCTGGCGGCGGCGGAGGCGGCGGCCTGAACGTGCAGGGCCTGCCGCTGCTCAAACCGCCGTACGGTGTGTTGAACGCCATCAACCTCGACCGCGGCGAAATCGTGTGGCAGGTGACGCACGGCGACACACCGGACGCGGTCCGCAACAGCCCGATCCTGAAGGGCATGAACATTCCGAAGACCGGGCAGCAGGGCAGTGTCGGCCTGTTCGTGACGAAAACCCTCGTCGTACTCGGCGATCCGCAGGTGACGACGACCGACACGCACCCGAGAGGGGCGATGCTGCGCGCGTACGACAAGGCGAACGGCAACGAAGTGGGCGCGGTCTGGATGCCGGCGCCGCAAAGCGGCTCGCCGATGACCTACATGGCCGGTGGCAAGCAGTACGTGGTGGTCGCGGTGAGCGGCGGCAACTACTCGGGAGAGTACCTCGCGTTCTCGTTGCCTGCTTCGGAAGTGCGCCCGTCCACTCAGGCGCAGTAGAGATGGCGTCAATGGCTGATGGCTAATGGCTTATGGCTATGGTTGATGGTCGAAGGATCAAGACTGTTTTCACCATCTACCATTGACCATAGCCATCAGCCATCAGCCATCAGCCATTGACAGCGTTCACCGCCGCGGGTGCTTCTTTCTTGCTGGCCGCGGCGCCGCTTTCACAGCCGGCGGCGCAGCCTTCACAGCCCGCCGCGCAGCTTTCACACCGGCGCGCAGCATCATCACCGCGGCGCCCAGCATCGCGGCCACAGCGCCGACGATCAGCAGCCCCCCGGTGCTCGTGAAAACACCCGGCCATCGCGGCGGTGGCGGCGGCGTCTGTTGCGGTGAAACGATGCTGCGCGCTTCGCGGAGCAGCGGCAGATCCTCGTCGGCGGCGGCGAAGTTCGTGAGCAGCTCGCGGTAGTACGCGCGCGCGTGCTCCGGCTGACCGCTCGCGGCAGCCGCGCGCGCGCGGCCGGCCAGCGACAGCGATCGCTTCGGGTTGCGGCGCAGCGCGGCGTCGAAGAACGGATCGGCCTCGCCGGCGCGTCCGGCATCGATCAGCATTTCTCCGAGCAGCTCCGGCGCAGGCTTGATGGGCTCTGGCAATCCCAGCGGTGCGGGAAGCCGCGCCTCGTCCTCGGCCGCGGCGCGCATGATCGCGAGCGCCTGGTCTCGGTGTCCGGCCGCGAACGCGATCGCCGCGGCGACCTCGCGCTCCATGATCGCGATCGCCGGGCGCAGGTCGCCTTCGCGCTGGTCACGCGCGCGGTCAGCCAGCGCCGCGCGCGCCTTCTCGGCGACGTCTCCGTTGCCGGTCTTCGCGGCGCTCAGGCCGAGCGCAAACAGCTCGTTGGCGTTGCCGAACGTGCTCTGGCGAGCCATCAACGGCCAGCTCCCGGTCTCGACGACGTAGCGGGCGCGCATCGATGAGAGGTCGCTGAGCAGACTCAACTGACCGCGATCGGTGGTCGCGCTGCGGTTCACGTGCGGCTCGATCTCGTCGAGCGTGGCGCGCGCGTCGCGATAGCGTCCGAGCTGCTCGAGCTCGTACGCTCGCCACGACAGCGCGTGGTAGCTGCGCATGGCCGGCGGCAGCCCTTTACGCGTCACCCACGCGTCGGACGCCGCAAAGGCGGCCCGGTCCGAGGCCTCTGCGTCCTTCCAGCCGCCGACCTGCAGGAAGATGTGCGCCGGCATGTGGAGGGCGTGGCTCGAGTCCGGCGCGAGCCGGGCGAGCGCACGCGCCGCGGGCAACGCCGCCTCGGCATGTTCGGGATCGTCGTTGTTGTGCAGCAGGTAGTGCAGCGCGCCGGGATGTGCCGGGTGAGCGCGCAGCACCGACTGCAGGATCTCGTTCACGCGCTGCTGCGTCTCGCTGCCGGCCAGCGCGCGGTTGTGGCCTTCGTGCGGGTCCGACCCGATCAGCCCGCGCGCCATCGTCCCGAGCAGCGCGAGCGCGTAGAACGAGGCGACGTCCGGATCGTCCGGCTCCGACGCGTAGAGCGCCGCCATCGCCGCAGCGTACTGCTGGCGGCGCTGCGCGTCGTCGCCGGCTCCGAAGAGCACGCCGGCCGCCTCGAGGAACATACGTTCTTTATGCGACTGGGTGAGTGCAGCTCGCGCTGCGGCAGTCGGCCCGCAGCGTGCGAGCGCCGCCCGGCCCTGCGGCAAGTCTTCGTTGCGCCAGAGGGTCTGGTGATATGTCAGTGCCTCGCCCCAGCACGCCATGACGAGGCGTGCGTCGAGGCGATGCGCCTCCCGGAACGCCTCGTTCGCCTCCTCGTACTCGAAGAAGTGGAGCGCCACGATCCCGCGTGCGATTGACGATCGCGCGTCGGCCTGGGCGCTGGCGGGGGACACCACCACCGCCGCCAGCGCGGTGACCGCTGCCGCGCACCCGATCCGGATTGCCGGTGCCAACATTTTTTTGTTGAAGGGTACCGCATTTACACGGTTGTGATGCGACCGAAGAGACCTAGAATGGCGCCATTCATCTGGAGCGCTTGGCGCGGACTTGTCGCTCGGGCGTCCGCGCGCGCCGGACACACGCGTAGTCATTCTGGTTGCTGTCGGCAGTTACGTTCCACTCGTGGGCCGTCTTCACGGAGGGATGTCATGCAGAGACACGTTCCCAGGGGGATTATCTGTGCGGTTCTGCTGGTTCTCAGTGCGGTGGTTGCCGGTGCGCAGCAATTCACCGGTGGAGTACGAGGTGAAGTCCGCGACGCCAACGGGGTGATCCCCGGCGTGACGGTCTCGCTGGTCAACGAAGCGACGAACATCTCGCGGGAAGTCGTCACCAACGACGTCGGACAGTACAACTTTCCGGCGGTGCCGCCTGGCACCTACACACTGAAGACGACACTCACCGGCTACAAGAGCTACGAATCCAAAGGCCTGGTCGTCGGCACGCAGCAGTTCATCACGCTGGACGTGATGCTGCAGGTCGGTGCGCTCGAGGAATCGATCACGGTGACCGGGCAATCGCCGCTCATCGACACGTCGACAGCGTCGACCGGAGGCGTCCTCGACCGGGAGGCGCTCGAATCGCTGCCTGCGCCGGGCCGCAACGCGTTCCTGATCGGCGTGACGGTGCCGACGGTGATGCCCGTCGGCGATCCGCAGTTCAATCGTCAGCAGGACCAGAGCAATGCATCGCTGATCTCGCTCGGCGGCGGCGGCGTTCGCGCCAACAACTATCTGGTGGACGGGGTGCCGATTACCGAGTTGCGCGGTCGATCGATCGTCAATCCGACGATCGAGGCCATTGAAGAAGTGAAAGTCCAGGTCCACACCTACGACGCCGAGATGGGCCGCACCGGCGGCGGTGTGTTCAACGTCGCCGCCAAATCGGGCAGCAACGACTATCACGGTTCGGGCTTCTATCAGACCCGGCCGGTCTGGGGCCAGAATTTGAATTACTTCGACGCCGTCGCTGGCAAGACGAAGGAAGAAACTGGTCTCTCGGACGCGTACTACCGGCTTTACGGCGGTGGCGTGGGCGGCCCGGTCGTCAAGAACCGTACGTTTTTCTGGTTCGCGACGGAGGGGTACCGATCGGGCACGACCCGCGGCGTCCAGGAGATCTGGCCGACCGCAGGCCAGCGGAACGGCGACTTCTCGCGGACGACGGTCAACGGCGCGCCGGTGGCGCTCTACAACCCGTGGTGCCGCGGCGGCGTTGCGGGCCCGCGCTGCCCGGCGACCGGAACCGGATCGATTGCGACGGGCGGGTTATTCACCGGCGCGGTCATTCCGCTCACCCATCCCGCGGTGAGCCAGGTCGGCCTCAACATCCTCAAGTTGTGGCCCGATAGCACGATCAACGGACCGATGGCCCAGAACGCGGATGGCAATCCGAACGCGAGCGCGACCGGGTTCCTGGTCGACAAGGCGCAGATGTACACGTTCAAGATGGAACACAAGTTCACGGACAAGTGGTCGCTGAGCGGGCTCTACATCTACAACAAGACCGACGAGCCGGGCACGACGATCATGCCATCCGACAAGTTGTTCATGGCCGACCAGGATCAGTGGTTCGGCCCGCTGCGGCGGCGCCCCCACGCCCTGGTCTTCAACAACACGAACATCCTGAACGACACGACGGTGCTCACGCTGCGATACGGCTGGACGACGTGGCAGGACTCGTGCGACAGCCAGCCGTTCTCGCCCGGGATTCAATCGCTCGGGTTCAGTCCGACGTTCGTCAATGCGCTCCCGCCGGGCGGCGCCAACACCTTTCCTTCACTCGGTTTTGACGGCGGCACCGAATTCGTCGGCGGCTGGGGTCCGGGGCCGGTTCGATGGAAGGGTCCGTACGCGATCAACGGCGCGTTGACGAAACTGATGGGAAACCACAGCATCAAGGTCGGCGCTGACTTCCGACGCCTCGGCGTCGAGCTCGCGACTGTGTGCTGTTTCGACAACGCGCTCGGTGGGAACTTCAACTTCAACAATCTGTTTACGAGCAAGAGCGGAGTGGCCAACAGCGGCAACGAGATCGCGAGCTTGCTGCTCGGGCTTCCGTATCAGGCCTACGCGCCGGTGAATTCGGGCGAAGGCGAATGGTATGTGAGGTACTGGGGCGGCTACATCCAGGATGACTGGCGCGTCAACTCGAAGTTCACGCTGAACTACGGTCTGCGCCTCGAACACGAGGACGGATTACGGGAAGTCAACAACCAGCAGACTGTCGCGTTCGATCGAACCGTGACGAATCCGATCGACGCCCTTGTTCCGAAGACCGGAACGCTCCTGGCCGGCAAGACGCTGACGGGCGGTCTGATTTTCGCCGGCGTCAACGGCGCCCCGACCGAGCAGGGCGATCCGATGAAAGTCAAGCCCGCGCCGCGAGTGGGTGCCACCTACGCGGTCGACACGAATACGGTCGTCCGCGCAGGATACGGTCTGTTCTGGGCGCCCTGGAACTACAACACCAGCCAGCATGGTCAGATCGGCTTTACGCGGTCGACGAGCATGAACCAGTCGTCGCCGGAGACCGAAGTGCCGATCAGCACTCTCGACAATCCGTTCCCGTCGGGGCTGCTGCCCGCACAAGGCAGCTCGCAGGGACTGCTCACCGGCGTGGGTGGAACCATCAACTTCATCGACCAGACCAAAGGATCGCCCCGCGTCCATCAGTACTCCGCTGACATTCAGCGCCAGCTGCCCGGGCAAATGGCCGTCACGTTCGGATACGTCGGCGCCACCGGGCGCGACGTTGGCTTCTGCGGAACGGTCAACTGCGCGATCAACATCAACCAGATCGATCCGAATGTTGCGCGGCAGCTGTTCCCGCTCGGCAGCGGCTGGGATGCGGCGAAGCTGCGCGAATCGATTCCGAATCCCTTCTTCGGCATCGCGCAGGCCGGTGAGCTCGCAAGCAGCCCGACCATTCAACGCGGGCAGCTGCTGCGGCCGTTCCCCGAATTCGGCGACATCAACATGCGCGAGTCGACGGCCGGCTCGAAGCGGCAATACAACGCGGTTGACGTCATTCTCGACAAACGCCTGGGCGGCAAGGGCAATTGGGGCGGCCGCTTCAGCTACACGTACAGCGTCACCAAGGACAATCAGTACGGTCAGGGCAACGAGCAGCACTACGCCTGGGGCACTGTCCTTCCGCAGAACAACTATGATCTCGAGTCCGAGTACAGCTACAGCGCCTTCGACTCGCCGCACCGGATCATCCTCGCGCCAATCGTCAAGCTGCCAAACCCGCAGAATCAGAACAGCGTGGCGTACGCGCTCGGCGGCGGCTGGAGCGCGTCAGCGGTCGTCGAGTTGGTCAGCGGCGCGCCGCTCAATGCCGTGCTCAGCGCCGGCGGATCGGAACCGGATCTGGGATTGTTCGGCGGCAGGCAGCGGCCAAACCTCGTCGGCGATCCCAACACGTCGGGCAGCGATGAAGATCGTGTGTCGACCACCGTCAATCCCGGCGCGAAATGGTTCAACCCGAACGCGTTTGCGAGTCCTGGCGTCGGGCAGTACGGCAACGCACCGCGAACAATCGGAGACGCGCGCTTCCAGTTCCGGAAGAACGTCGACCTCGTGTTCTCGAAGGAGGCGCGATTCGCCAGGAACCAGATGGGAGAGATTCGCTTCGAGATTCTGAATCTGACGAACACGCCCAAGTTCGGGAATTTCGCGAACAACGGGGCGGTGGACACGTCGTCGTTTGGCCGTGTCGACACACAGGCCGGATTCATGCGGATCTGGCAGCTGAGCTTCAGGTACCGGTTCTAGCGCTGCCGCTGAGACAGGCGGAAAGGCAGAAAGGCGGGAAGGCGGAAAGGAAGGGCACGAAGGCCGAAGGCTGAATGGAAGGGCTGAAGGAAGATACGAAAGGTTGGCAGGTCGGAAGGACCTTCCGCCTTTCATTTCTGCCCTCGGGCCCGTCGTTTCGGCCTTCCCGCCTTCCGGCAGTTCATTTCTGCCTTCCCGCCTTCCCGCCTTGTCATTGCTGTACAATCGACGTTTTGCGAGGTCACATGAAGCTTCGGTTTGCAGCTGTCCTGTTCGTTCCGTTTGCAGCGGTGCTCGTCCTCCAATCGACGATTCACGCCCAGCCGCCGACCAAATCAGTCTGGGACGGTGTCTACACGCAGGCGCAAGCCGATCGCGGGAAGGGGCTCTACTCGGAGCAGTGCGCCTCATGCCACGGCAGCGAGCTCACCGGCGGCGAGATGGCGCCTCCGCTGTCGGGCGGTGAGTTCATGGCCGGGTGGGACGGCCTCACCGTCGGCGATCTCTTCGAACGGATCCGGATCTCGATGCCGCAGAACGCGCCTGGCTCGCTCTCGGGCCAGCAGAACGCCGATATCCTCGCGTTCGTGTTCAACGCGAACAAGTTCCCCGCCGGCGACGCGGAGCTGCCGAAGGAAGCGGGGATTCTCAAGACGATCAAGTTCGAAGTGAAGAAGCCCTGACCCGCGTCGATGGCGGCGGGCGGAGCGCCCGTCCTACATCGATGTAGCTATTCGCGATCTTGGAGCGGCGCCGCGCGGCGCCGCTCTTTTTTTATGTTTTTTTGTATCGGCGCCCGCCGCGCGTTTTAGAATCCAGCCTTCACACACCAACCGACTCGGTCCACTCGTTTACGCGGAGGGGGATCATGAGGCTTCCGGCTGCGGTCGTGCTTGCGGCGTTGGTCGTCGTGTGTCTTGCCGGTGAGGTGCTGGGGCAGGGATTCCAGGGCGGCCTCCGCGGCGCGATCAAGGACTCCGGCGGCGTCGTGCCGGGCGTCGAGGTGACGCTCACGAACGAGCAGACCAACATCAAGCGGTCTGTCGTCACCAACGAACGCGGCGAGTATGCGTTCGCGAACGTGGATCCGGGCACCTACGCGGTGAAGGCGACGATCCAGGGCTACAAGACGATCGATCGCGCCGGCATCCGGATTGGCACGCAGACCTTCCTGGTGCTTGACCTCACGCTCGAAGTCGGCGCCATCGAGGAGAACGTCACCGTCACCGGCGAGTCACCGCTGATCGAAACCGCGAATGCGTCGACCGGCACCGTGCTCGACTCGGCGGCGCTCGAGACGCTGCCGAGCTCCGGCCGCGCCGCGTTCCTCGTCGGCACCACCGTGCCGACGGTGATCCCCTCGGGCGACGCGCAGTTCAATCGGCAGCAGGATCAGACCAACGCGTCGCTGCTGTCGCTCGGCGGCGGCACGCGCCGCGGCAACAACTACACGCTCGACGGCGTGCCGATCACCGACATCACCAACCGCGCCGTCGCGAACCCGACGATCGAAGCGCTCGACGACGTGAAGGTGCAGGTGCACACCTACGACGCCGAGATGGGCCGGACCGGCGGCGGCGTGTTCAACACCACGCTGCGATCGGGATCGAATGTCCTGCGCGGCTCGGCGTTCTTCCAGACGCGGCCGGTGTGGGGCGCGGCCAACAACTACTTCGGGCAGAAGGCTTATGAGAACTGCTCGGCGAGCGACAGTTCGTGCCTGTCGAAGAACGCGAAGCCCGATCAGGTCTACTACCTGGGCGGCGGCGGCATCGGCGGGCCGATCAAGAAGGACAAGACGTTCTTCTGGTTCAGCAGCGAGAACTACCACGACGTTTCGACCCGCAACGGATCGCTGCTGCTCCCGACCGCCGCTGAGCGGAGCGGCGACTTCTCGGCGACCACCTCCGGCACGACGCCGATCCGGATCTACGATCCGCTGACGCACGTGCAGTTCCCGAACAACATCATCCCGGCAAACCGCATCAACCCGGTCGCCGCCGCGATGCTGAAATACCTGCCGACGCCGCAGACCAACATCGACAACGGGTCGGCGAACTACAACGCAACG
>DATFXR010000594.1:0-7444 GCA_035315685.1 Vicinamibacterales bacterium
AAGAACGACGCGCAGAACTTGCCGTCGATCTGCTTGACCTGCGAGGTGTCGATGCCGGCGGCGTGCAGCCACTGGCGGTACTCGCCGAAGTCCTCGCCCGCGGTCGCCATCAGCAGCGGCCGCTCGCCGAGCAGCGCGAGCGTGTAGGCGATGTTCGGCGCACAGCCGCCGCGCCGCTTGTCCATCGTGTCGACGAGGAAGCTGAGGCTCACCCGCTTCATGTGTTCCGGAAGGAAGTGCTCGGTGAACTTCCCCGGGAACGACATCAGATAGTCGTAGGCAATCGATCCGGTGACGACGATTCTCATTTCGCGTACTTCCCGATGATCGGCGCCAGCTCTTTCTTCGTCTGCTCGGGCCAGAGCGCCGGCTGCGTGATGATCGCGGTGGCGAGCGCGTCCTTGCAGGCGCAGGTCCGCGCCTCCCCGATGCGCTCGACGGCGGTGGCGATCGTCTTCTGCGCCGTCGCCGCATTCTGCATCAGGTTCGCGATGATCAGATCGACGGTCACCGAGTCGTGATCGGGATGCCAGCAGTCGTAGTCGGTCACCAGCGCCAGCGTCGCGTAGCAGATTTCGGCCTCGCGCGCGAGCTTCGCCTCCTGGAGGTTGGTCATCCCGATGACGTCCATGCCCCACGAGCGGTACAGCTTCGACTCCGCGAGCGTCGAGAACTGCGGACCTTCCATGTTGACGTAGGTGCCGCCACGGTGCACGGTCGCACCGACGTGCTCGGCGGAATCGGCCGCAGTCTGCGACAGTTCGGCGCACAGCGGATTCGCGAAGGCGACGTGTGCGACGATACCGCGGCCGAAGAACGTGCTGATCCGCCCTTGCGTGCGATCGAAGAACTGATCGGGCACGACGATGTCGAGCGGTTTGTACTCGTGCTTCAGGCTACCGACTGCGCTCGCCGACATGATCCGCTCGACGCCGAGCACCTTGAATCCGTAGATGTTCGCGCGGAAGTTGAGCTCCGAGGGCAGAATCCGGTGGCCGACGCCGTGACGCGCCAGGAAGGCGACTCGTTTCCCGCGCAGGGTGCCGATCACATACGGGCCGGACGGATCGCCAAAGGGCGTCTGGATCCGTTTCTCTTCGCGGTCGGTCACCTCCGCCATGTCGTACAGACCGCTGCCGCCGATGATGCCAATCGTTGGATTCATGTCGCCTGTGTTCGCTCCGTCCGCCCTCGTTCGCATCAGACCGGACCGCCGAGCGATGTCGCATAGGCCCGACGCGCCTGACCCGCCCGGCCTGCCCGACCTGCCCGACCTACCCGGCCTGCTTGAGCTCGATCAGCACCCCGCCGGTCGAAGCGGGATGCACGAATGCTATCAGGGAATGTTCGGCGCCGGGACGCGGCGCCTCGTCGATCAGCCGCACCCCACGCGATTTCAGCTGCGCAAGCGCGGCATGGATGTCCTCGACGCGCAGCGTGATGTGATGCAGGCCGGGGCCGCGCTTGTCGATGTATTTCGCGATTGGCGATTCGGGCGCCGTCGCTTCGAGCAACTCCAGCCGCGCCTCGCCGACTGGCGCGAAATGCGCCCGGACTTTCTGCGAGTCGACGTCCTCCGTCCCCTCGATCTCGAGACCAAGTGCGTCGCGATAGAACGCGAGCGCGGCGGACAGATCCTTGACGGCAATGCCGATGTGATCGAGGGTGGCTTTCATGGCTTCAACATTCTCGAAAGCCACGAAGGCACGAAGACACGAAGTTGGTTTGTACAGAACATTCTTCGTGCCTTCGTGTCTTCGTGGCGGCTCCCGGTCTTCGTAGCGGCTCGGTAGTTTCGTGAAACCCTGCAGTCAAGAATGCTTCGTGCCTTCGCGCCGTCGTGGCGGCTGTTGATGCTCACCGCGCAAGGCGCGGTGCAACAGGTCGTTTGCCGCCGAATACGGATCCAGCTCGCGCGACGCGATCCGCTCCACGATCGCAGCCAGCTCGCCGTCGTCCAGCACGTCGCGCTCGAGGTGCGTCATGAACCGCTGCGACACGAGCTCGCGCAGCCGGTATTCGCTGCGCGCCTTGCGGCGCGACGCCTGCGCCGTCTCCGAGTGCGCGCGGAAGGAGGCGAGCGCCGCGACGAGCTCGGACACGCCCGTGCCGCTGGTCGCGACCGTCTTGATGATCGGGGGCCGCCACTCGCCTGGCGCGTACGCGTGCAGCGCGAGGTTCGCCTCGACCGCCGAGGTGAGTCGATCGGTGCCCTCTCGATCGGCTTTGTTCACGACGAAGATGTCGGCGATCTCCATGATGCCGGCCTTCAGCGCCTGCACGTCGTCGCCAGTGCCCGGCACGAGCGTGACGATCGAGACGTCGGCGGTCCGGATGATATCGACTTCGTCCTGCCCGACGCCGACGGTCTCGATGATGACGAGGTCTGTGCCGGCTGCGTCGAGCACGAGCGCCGCGTCGCCGGTTGCTCGCGCGAGGCCGCCGAGATGACCGCGTGTCGCCATGCTCCGGATGAACACGCCGGCATCCTGGGCGTGCGCCTGCATGCGGAGGCGATCGCCGAGCACGGCGCCGCCGCTGAACGGGCTCGTCGGATCGACGGCAATCACGCCCACCCGAGGTGACGCGGAGCTCGCGGAGTCCGCGGAGTCCGCTGGCGGCCTCTGCGTTCTGAACGCCGCGACGAGCCGATCCACGAGCGTGCTCTTGCCCGCGCCAGGCGGCCCGGTGACGCCGATCAAGTACGCACGGCCCGTCTGGCCGAAGATCGAGCGCACGAGATCGGCGCTCTCCGGCTCCTCGTCTTCGATCTGCGAGATGGCCCGCGCGATCGCGCGCGGATCGCCGGCCAGCACCCGCTCGGCCAACCTCCGGGTCACGCGCGCGACAGCAACTGCCGGGCGATGACGAGGCGCTGAATCTCGCTCGTCCCCTCGCCGATGGTCGTGAGCTTCACATCGCGGAAGTATTTCTCGGCGGGATAATCCTTCACGAAGCCATAGCCGCCGTGAATCTGCACGCAGTCCTCGGCGACACGGACGGCGATCTCGCTCGCGTACAGCTTCGCCATGGACGACTCGAGCGTCGTCCGCTGGCCCTTGTCCTTGTTGTACGCCGCGCGGTAGGTCAGGAGACGCGCGGCCTCGATCTTCGTCGCCGCGTCGGCCAGCTTCCACTGGATCGCCTGAAACGACGCGATCGTCTTGCCGAACGCCTTCCGCTCGCGCGCGTAGCTGAGCGCCGCTTCGTAGGCGCCCTGCGCGAGGCCGACCGAAAGCGCAGCGATGCCGATCCGGCCGACATCGAGCACCTGCATGGTGTTGACGAAGCCCTGCCCTTCCTCTCCGACGAGCTGGTCGGCCGGAATCCGGCAGTTCTCGAACAGCACTTCGCTGGTGTCGCTGGCGCGCATCCCGAGCTTGTCTTCCTTCTTGCCCGGCGAGAGTCCCGGCGTGCCCCGTTCGACGACGAAGGCGGAGATGCCTTTCGTGCCGGCGGCGCGGTTCGTGACGGCCATCACCACCATCACGTCGCCGACGCGGCCGTGCGTGGTGAAGGTCTTCGAGCCGTTCAGCACCCAGCAGGCACCAGCCCTCGCCGCGACCGTGCGCATGCCGGCGGCGTCGCTGCCCGACGTCGACTCGGTGAGCCCCCACGCGCCGATCCGCTCGCCGCGCGCCAGCGGCGCGAGATACTTCTGCTTCTGCGCCTCGTCGCCGAAGAGAAAGATGTGCGCCGAGCAAAGTCCGTTGTGCGCAGCCACCGACAGCGCGACGCCGGGATCGACCCGCGCCAGCTCTTCGAGGCAGATGCAATAGTCGAGCGCCGTCATCCCGGCGCCGCCGTACTCCTCAGGAAACTGGATGCCAAGCAGCCCCAGCGCGGCCAGCTTCGGCATCAACTCGATCGGGAAATGCTGCTCCTCATCCCACTCGCGGACATGCGGACGCATTTCCGTTTCCGCGAATTCGCGCACGGTTCGGCGCAGCAGATCCTGCTCGTCAGAAAGCCGGAAGTCCATGAACGGATCAGGATAGCACGCAGGCAGTCGCAAGTCGGCTAGTCGCCAGTCGCAAGTCGGCGTTCGCCCGTCGCGGTCAGCGCTGACCGGGGCTCAGGGCTGGGACTTCGGGGGACTACTGACTGACGACTGGCGACTGACGACTACCGCAGGTTGACGTCGACAACCTTCAATGTGAAGCGCCGTCGCCCCGCTTTCTCGAGATACGCGATGCGCGCGCCGTCGTCCGACCACGCCGGCAGCGTGGCGCCTGTCACGCGCGCGATCGCCCGCTTGTGCCTCTGGCGATCCATCAAGTACAGCCGGCCGGGATGATCGACGAAGGCGAGCGCGCCGCTGCCAGTCGGCCCCCAGCCGAAGGTCTCGCCGGCCATCGGCGCACCGTTGACCCAGTTGCCGATCTCGATGCCGAGCAGGCGAAGCATGACCTCGGCTTCGTAGGCGTCGACCGGGTTCGTCGGGTCGGGCGTCTGCGCGCCGCCGTTTGCAAACCCGCCCGCAAACGGCGCTGGACGCGTACGTCGGTTCGTCTCGGTGACCTCCATCCTGAGAGCCGGCAGACCGGGTGCGGTGAAGCTCGATTTGCGCGCCCAGTACGTGGCGGCCCACTCCGGCGCACCGAATGCGACGCTCAGCTCGCGGTCGTCGAGCGAGATGATGAAGTCATGCGCAATCGTCCGATCTTCGACGGTCTGCAGGTGGAGCGACCTGCCGTCGGGCGACCACGACAACCCGCGCAGATCACCCTTCAATGCGTCGAGATCGACGGTACACACCTCCGCCGGCGCCGAAACGGTCAGCGCCGAGACGTCGATCGCCGGATCGACGAGCATCTGCAGGAGCGCAAATACGATTGTCGGGATAATCACCGGCTGACGGCCGCCACCATCAGCGCGTACTTCTTTCGCGCGCCCTTCTGCACCCAGGCCAGCTTCGATCCATCGGTCGACCACGCCGGGAGGAGCGCATTCTTCGCAGCCGGCACCGACACCTTGTGGCGGTTGCGATCGAACAGGAACAGCCGTCCGTCGCGATCGGTGAAGGCGATCGTCCCGCTGCCGGCCGGTCCCCACCCGAACATCAACCCTGGCACCGGTGACTCGTTCACGAACTCGCTGATGGTTTCGCCGACCAGCATCAGCCGCACGACGTGCACCTTCTGGCTCTCCGCGGCCTTCTCGACGTTCGACGCGACGTTCACATTGGAGCCGCCGAGCGGATCCGACGCACGGTCGGCCGCACCTGCAGAGCCGGTGCCGAACTTCATCGTCTCGTACTTCTGATCGACGTCGATGAACAGCGAGCCGATGCCCGGCGCAAACCGATCGGACTTGTACGACCAGTAGTCCTGCGCCCACTCAGGTGGATCGGCTGGCGCGACGGCCCCACTCGAGACAGAGACGAGATAGTGGTGAAACTTCGCCGAATTGGGATTGCCCTCGGCCGTCTGGACGTAGAGCTGCGACAGGTCCGGCGACCAGCCGATCTGACGCAGCGCGCCCTTCAGCGATCCCAGATCGAGCTCGGCGACCCGGACTGGCGGCGAGATTTTGAGAGCGGAGACGTCAAGGGCGTCGGACGTCTGAACGAGCAAGATCGCCAGGAGCGACGCGAGCGGCAGCCAGAACATCGCGGTCCTCGGGAGCTTTCTCGCGCGCCGCTGACCAGTTCGTGTGCGGCGCGCGGTTTTCGACGAGCCAACCGTACACCAGACCCGAGTAGGTCTGCCAGCGCACCGTACGCCGTGCATAGAACGGCGCGAGCGCCTGCTGCAGCGCCGGCAAGCGGTAGAACGGCACGCCAGCGAAGTAGTGATGCTCGAGGTGATAGTTCGAGTTGAGGAACGCGAAATCCCAGAACCAGTGGCCGCGTATCAGCGTGCCCCACTGCGCGGGATCGCCCGGGTCGATGTCGTAGTGCTGGCCGAGGCGGTTGAGCGTGAACGCAACCGGAAAGACGAAGAAGACCGGAATCACGTAGGCACGCAGCGCGGCGGCGCCGCCGAAGAACAGCCAGATCGCCGCCAGCACTGCCAGATGCGCCAGGATCGACACTTTGCGTTCGAACGCGATCTGCCGCTGCAGCGCCGCCGGATAGGTCGCCGCCTCCCGGCGCGCCGCCCGGAAGTAGATTGGGAACAGCGCCGGCGAGCAGTAGAGCAGCTTGAACCACCGCGCGTTGATCTTCGGCGACAGATGATGACGCTTCGGGTCGTCCTCGTCCGATCCGAGCTCTGCATGGTGATCGAGATGCCAGCGCGTGAACTGGCTCGACGAGATCCCGCTCGGAACCGCGTAGAGCCACGCGAGCGCACGCTCCGCGGTGGAACGACGGCGCTCGAAGATGGTGTGGTGCACCACTTCGTGCAGCAGGACCGTGAAATTGAAGACGGTGAACCCCTGCACGAACACCAGCGGCACCCAGATGAGCGGATTGGAAAGCGCAATCAGGCCCCAGGTGGCGAGCGCAAGGATCGCAAACTGACGCGCGGCGATGACCAGATGCCGGCCAGCGTCTTTCCGGTGCAGATCGCGCAGTACGTCGCGCGGAATCGCGCGGCTCAGCTCGGTTCGCAGCGCCGCCGCGTGCCGGCTGTAATGATGGGATTTCACGAGACTTACGCGGATTGTACTACTATGGAGCGATGAACCGGATCACCACGATCGGCGGCGCACTGCTCCTCCTCCTCACCACTGCCGCGTCCGCGCGCGCCGATGTCACCGCGTTTCTCGGCGCAAACACGACTCCGGCCAATCGCCAGGTCCGCGGCGTCGGCGTCGGGTTCGGCCTGCTGGTTGTCGGGGTTGAATTCGAATACGCGTACGCGCCGGACGATCCGGCGGCGAGCGCACCGTCGCTCAGAACCGAGACCGGCAACCTGCTGCTCCAGACTCCGGTCGCGATCTACGGGCTCCAGCCGTACTTCACGACGGGCGGCGGCTTTTACCAGGAGGAGCTTGGCGTACGGTCGGACGATGGCTTCGCGTTCAACACCGGCGGCGGCGTGAAGATCAACCTCGCCGGGCCGCTGCGCGTCCGCATCGACTACCGCGTGTTCAAGCTCGGAAGCGCCGCGCTCAACTCGCCGGCACACCGGATTTACGCGGGGTTGAACCTGAAGTTCTGAGGAGCGAGGAAAGCAACCGCAGAGACCGCGGAGTTCGCTGAGAGCACTGTTGCTCTGCGTGCTCTGCGGTTGCTTCCCGTTACTTTCCGAGGTCGGCGACCATCTGGAGGTTGACGAAGTTCTGCCCCGACGCGTACGCTTCGGCGTACTGCTTGTAGAGCGTCTGCACTTCGGTCGGAAAGGCTTCGGCGAGGATGTTCGAGACCGTGTAGTCAGCGCCCTTCACCGACGGGTTGATCAGGAACACGTAGAGGACGTTGCCGCCCTGGGCCGGATCGGGAGACTTGAACACCTGCCAGCTCTTCGCCTGCTCCTTGCGTTCCGGCTTCTCGCTC
>DATFXR010000595.1:0-2651 GCA_035315685.1 Vicinamibacterales bacterium
CAGGTTCTTGCCTCCCGGAGTCTCGGCCTGGAAGCTTCCGGCGCCGTCGTAGGTCAGCGTCGTCTTGTTCGACGGTCCGAGGTCCGCCGACCCGCCAAGGAACCACGGGATGTTCTGGGCGAGCACGTTGAGCACTTTGCCCGAGGCATCGCGGCCGGAAATCCCCTTGGCATCGGCCGCGAAGACCGGAAGGTTTCGATCCCATCCGGCTGGCAGATCGCGCCGTTGTATCAGATCGATCTCGATCGCCAGCTCCGGATACGCCGCCCGGTACGACGCGAGCAGCTCGGTCCACCGGCTGCGCGCGGCAGCGCCGCGCGCGCCGATGCCTGCGGCGAAGTGCTCGCGGACGCCGTCCGGGACCAGAAATTGCGCGTCTTCCGGCCAGCCGTAGGCGCGCTTGGTGAGACGAACCTCTTCGTCGCCGAGCGGCTCGCCGTGCGCGGCAGACGTGTCCTGCTTGTTCGGGGAGCCGTAGCCGATGTGAGTGTCGAGGACGATCAGCGTGGGACGGCCGATGGTCTTGTGGAATCTGTCGAGCGCCTGCTCGATTCGATCGATATCGTTGGCGTCGCCGACGCGCAGGACGTTCCATTCGTATCCGAGGAACCGGGTGGCCACGTCCTCGGTGAACGCGAGATTCGTAGACCCTTCGATCGTGATGTGATTGTTGTCGTAGATCCAACAGAGATTGTCCAGACCCAGATGGCCGGCCAGCGAGGCCGCTTCGCTCGCCACGCCTTCCATCAGGCAGCCGTCGCCGCACACCGCGTAGATGTCGTAGTCGAAGATCGCGAAGCCCGGCCGGTTGTAACGATTGGCGAGCCATTTCTCGGCGATCGCCATGCCCACGCTCGTCGCAATGCCCTGGCCGAGCGGGCCCGTCGTCGTTTCGACCCCGGACACCCAGTGATATTCGGGGTGCCCCGGCGCCTTACTGTCGATCTGGCGAAAGCGGCGGATATCGTCCAGCGACACCGAAGGTTGCCCCAGCTGCTCGTACTCGCCATTCACCGCTTTCGTTCCGGTGAGATGGAGGACGGACCAGAGCAGCATCGAGGCATGACCGTTGGACAACACGAACCGATCGCGGTTGGGCCAAATCGGGTCGGCGGGGTCGAAGCGCATTACACGATTCCAGATCGTGTAGACGAGCGGCGCGAGCGCCATCGGTGTGCCGGGATGGCCAGATTTGGCGCGCTGGACTGCATCGATGGAGATGGTGCGGATGGTGTTGATCGACAGCTGATCGAGGTCGACACCCGTCTTCGTGTCCACGGCGTTCGCAATGCCACTCATTTCGCAGTCCTCATTGCTTGCAGCGATTGAAACTCCAATTGCGCGACCTTGTTCAGGCGGCGGAGGTGACGCGGCGCATCGCTGAATTCGGCTGCGAGGAAGGCCCGGATCAGATCCCAGGCGGACTCGGGTCCGATCGTGCGGCCGCCGATGCAGATCACGTTCATGTGGTCGTCCTCGACGCCCTGCACTGCGGAAAAGTGATCGTTGATCAGTGCGGCGTGGCTTCCGGGAACTTTGTTGGCGCAGATGGAGGCGCCCACGCCGCTGCCGCAAATCGCGATCCCGCGTTCCAGCGTTTCCGACGCCACCCCTTGCGCGAGCGGGATGACGAAGTCCGGATAATCGTCGTCTGGATTCAACGCCGCCGCTCCGAAATCGAGGACGTCGTGCCCGGCGGCGCGAAGCCGCGTGATCAGATCTTCTTTCAAGCGAAACCCGCCGTGATCGGTCGCGATGCCCACGTGCATTCTCGTTCTCCTCTCTGTGATCAGCGCCGCGATGGCTGGTCCCGCAGATGTGCTGCTACCTCCTCGTCGGCCAGCACCACAGACTGGTGGCGACTGATCCGTCCGGCGGGAACCGAGCGATCGCCCTCGTACAGCCGTGGCAGCATGTCCACCTTCTCGTGCCCCGTGACGAGCCAGAGAATGCATCGCGATCGATTGAGCAGCGGATAGGTCAACGTCATCCGGCGGCGGCCCTGATACGATCCGGTCAGTGCGACGTCCGCGCTCGTGACATCGAGCACCGGATCTCCTGGGACGAGCGACGCCGTGTGGCCGTCAGGACCAACGCCCGAGTATCGAGGCATATCGTTCGCTCGCGGCCGCGAGGTCAGGCCACTCCATTGGCGTCGTATGGACCTGCGCGGGGTCGAGCGGACAATGCGCGAGTAAACTCTCGCGCAGGTGCTTTGAGGTTTCGCTCGGGATCTCCGTTCGGCGCCACGCGTTCGTCGACCTGCACGACATGCACATCGGCCCAGGGCATCGGCTCGTCGACCAGGGCACGGAGCATCGTCCACGGCGTGCGGCCGCCGCTGACGGCCATGATGAAGCGACTGCGAGCGACGACGGCGGGGCGCGTTTCCGCCACCGTGAACGCAGCACCAGCTCGCGCGACTGAATCGGCGTCGGTCAGCGCTTCGATCCTCATTGCACCGCCACCTCAGGCAGCTGCGCTCCGGTGGCAGTCAGCGTCGGGTTGTACCAGCCGCCCGGAGGCGAGACTCGCGCGTCGACTTCACGAGGTCCCCACGTGCCTGGCTCGTATTCGTACACAGGCGAGGCATTCTTCAGGATCGGATCGACGATTCGCCAGGCCTCTTCGACGTAGTCCTCCCGCGCAAA
>DATFXR010000596.1:0-10924 GCA_035315685.1 Vicinamibacterales bacterium
TTCCGGTCGGGGGCAAACGCCTCGGCGTGTCGCTCGACAGCGAGATGCCGTGGGGAGGCACCTCGCGGCTCACGGTTTCGGCAGGCGAGCCGGTCAGGGCCACGATCAAGCTCCGCATTCCGGGCTGGGCGCGCGGACGACCGGTCCCGAGCTCGCTCTACCGCTACGACGATCGCCGCGAGGCTACGGTCTCGATCGACGTCAACGGCGCGAGCGTGAGTGCCGCGCCAGATGCGATGGGGTACGTCTCGCTCGAACGCGAGTGGAGGGATCGCGACGTCGTGCGCATCACCCAACCGCTCGATGCCCGGCGGGTCGTCGCGGACGACCGCGTCGCGCACGATCGTCGCCGCGTCGCGATCGAGCGCGGCCCGATCGTGTACTGCGCGGAATGGCCAGACGTGGACGGCGGCCGCGTCCTGGACCTCCAGATCGATCGAAACGCCGGCTTCCGGTCAGCAATCGACGACACGCTCGATGGTGGCGTCGTCGTCGTTCAGGCACGCGCCCGCAACGTGTCGACGCCCGACGCGCAGGCGAAGGCGACGATTCTCGTTCCGTACTATCTGTGGGCGAATCGCGGCGCCGGCGAGATGGCGGTCTGGCTTCCGACGTCGGGCTACGCCGTCGGCGATATCGGCCCTGCCGGCGGGTACATCTTCTTCGAGAACCCGAACTATCGATCGGACGGATGGCGCTACCTCGAGGCTGCACCGTACGATCAGAGCGGCGGTGCGAGATGGGGCTGCTTCAGGCGCCTCGTCTCTGGCGCCCGCGCCACGGCGATTGGTACGGGCAGGCAAAACACCATCGACATCCTCCGGGAGTGCGACGACACCGCCGTGGCGGCGGCGCTGTGCGCGGGGCTCGACGTGTGCGGCGTCCGTGGGTGGTTCCTGCCGTCGCGGGACGAACTTGCGATGATGCATCGCAATCTGAGAACAGCGGGACTTGGCGACTTTCGCGACGGTGGCGTCGCCGACAACTTCACCTACTGGACGTCGTCGCAGGAATCGGCTGACATGGCGCACCATATCGACTTCGCCGATCTCGGGCGTCAGCACTACGACGACAAGGATTTTCCACGACGCGTCCGGGCGATCCGGCAGATTTGATCGGCCGGCGCCCGAGCGTGACTCTCATTCTTCCCTGAGGACGGTCGCCGGTTCTGCGCGTGCCGCGCGCCGCGCCGGCAGGACGCATGCGGCGAGCGCGACGCTGACGAGCAGGGCGCTCACCGCAGCGAAGATCCGCACGTCTGCAGCGCTCACGCCGAACAGCAGGCTGCTGATGAATCGCGTGCCGGCGGACGCGGTGACGAGGCCGATGACGACGCCGGCCGAGACGACCTTCATGCCCTGGCCGACGATCAACTGCAGTACGTCGGAGCGGCGGCCGCCGAGTGCGAGCCTGATGCTGATGTCCTTGGCGTGCTGCTGGACGTAGTACGCCATGACGCCGTAGATTCCAACGAGCGAGAGGATCAGCGCGACAGCGGCGAAGCTCGCGACGAGGACCGACAGGGACCGCGGCCGCTGCAGCGACCTGTCGATCAGCTCGTCCATCGTCGCGGCATTCGACAACGGCACACCGGCGTCGAGGTCGTGGAGCGTCTGCCGCACTGCAGGCAGGACGCGGGCCGCATCGGTCCTGGTACGGAGGATTGCGAACCGCAACATGTTCTGCGGTGAAAGAGTCTGGTAGATGGAACCGTCGTCAGGCTTGTCGAGTCCCGCGTATTTCACGTCGCTGACGACGCCGACGACGACCGTCCACGGGCAGGTCGTGCAGCCGCCGTTGTGGAGCCGCTTGCCGACGGCGCTGCCCCGGGGGAAGAAACGGCGCGCCCAGGCGCGGTCGACGACGATGGGTGTCGTGTCGGTGCGACCGGCGTCGGTCTCGTCGAGCAGCCGTCCCTCCTGGAGCGTCAGACCAAACACCCGAAAGTATTGCGGTGTGACCGCGATCCATGGCGTCACCGGCTGCGACTGGCCGGCCGCAGCGGGAAAGTCCTCGAGGTCGAAGTTGTTGTAGTTGTTGACGTCGGTCGGTGGGCGGCTGTCGGCGAAGGTGACGCCGTCGACGCCAGGCAGCGCGGCGAGCCTGCGCTGCAGCTCGTCCCAGAACGACGTGATGTGTCCGGCGTCGGCGTATTGTGTGGCCGGAAGCTGGATCGAGCCGCTGACGAGATTGCGCGTGTCGAACCCGAGATCCACGCGTCCCAGCTCGTTGAGGCTTGCGAGCAGCAGGCCGGCGACGACCAGGAGCGGCGTGGCAATCGCGAATTGCGCCGCCACCAGCGCGCGGCGCAGCCGGCGCGCGCCGATGCCGCCGGTGGTCGAGCGTCCTGACGCACGGAGCGTGTCCTCGACCGGTCCGCCGCTGCCATGGACGGCCGGCACCAGACCGAAGAGCAGCGCGCTTGCCGCGGTGAGCGAGACGAGCAGCCACAGGACCGGTCCGTCGAGCGCAATTTCCGAGGAGCGTGGAAAGTAGGCCGCGCCGAAATCACGCACCAGGCCGACGCCAGCCCGCGCGATGGCGACGCCGACGACCGAAGCGCCGGCCGCGAGCATCGCGCTCTCCGCCAGCAGGTAGCGCACGACTCGTGACCGCGACGCGCCGAGCGCTGCGCGGACCGCGAGCTCGCGGCGGCGGCTCGTCACCCGCGCGATCAGCAGGCTCGACGCGTTGCTGCATGCGATCAACCACACTAGCGCGACGGCTGTGAGCGCGAGGCCCGCGATCGTGCCGACGTCGCCGACGGCGAACGCCTGCAGATCCATCATCGACCAGGTCGCGCGGTCGTCCTGATACGACGACTTCCACACCGGAAAGATGCGGCGGTTGATCGCGCGCAGTTCGTCGGCGGCGGCTGCCCGCGACGCGCCCTCGCGCAGTCGGCCGACAATGGTCATGAAGAACGGGCCTTTCCGGGTCGGCGCTTCGTAGCGCCCGGCGACAAAGACGTCCTGCGTGGCCTCGAGGGGACCGGTGTCGCGCGGCAGGATACCGATGACGGTGTAGCTCTGCCCGTCGAGTCGGACGACGCTCCCGATCGCGTCCGCGCGCCCGCCGAGCCGCTGCAGCCAGAAGCCGTGGCTCACGACGGCCGTCGGCGCGGCGCCGCGCCGCGCGTCGGATTCCTCGAAACCGCGTCCCGCTGCCGGGCGCAGACCGAGCACGTCGAAGTAGGTCCACGAGACCGACCGCGCGCGCACGCGATCGGCCACGGCACCGTCGCTGAACACCATCGGCCGGCTGGCGTAGCTGGCAATCCCCTCGAACTGCGTCTGCTGCGACGTCAGCGCCAGGTAGTCGGCAACCGAGAAGGGAAACTTGTTCGGCGGCGAATCCGTGTAGATGCGCACGAGCCGATCGGCGTGGGTGTAGGGCAGCGGCCGCAGCAGCGCCGCGTTGATCGCGGCGAAGATCACCGTGGTCGCGCCGATGCCGAGGCCCACCGTGATGACGATGGTCACAGTCATCACCGGTGCACGGCGCAGGCCGCGGAGCGAGATGCGCAGGTCCTGGAGCAGTTCGTCGACGGTCAGTCCTCGTCGCATGTGCCTCCATCCCGAGCCATTGCTTCCGTTGGACGGTTTGGGGCAGCCAATAGTTGGCCGGCAGGATCGCGCCGGCTCAGGCGGCTGCACCAACGCGGCAAAAACACACCGTATGGGCGCCGGAAAGGAAGAAAATGGTCGCGAATTCGCGCCGGCGCCGGGGTCGACACGAAGGCTAACGAAACGTGTACCACCCGGCCTGTGTTGGCACTACTTGACGCGCGTCATCTACTCCGAGCGCAGCGTCGCCATCGGATCGACGCGAGTCACGCGCCGCGCCGGAACATAGCTGGCGGCGAGCGCGATCGCCATCAGCATGCCAGCTGTCGACACGAAAGTCGCCGGATCCGTCGGCGTGACGCCGAACAGCAGCGCCGCCATCAACCGTGTCGTCGCCACCGCGGCCCCGATCCCGAGCACGACGCCGGACGCGGCGAGCGCGAATGCCTCGGCAAGCACCATCCGCATCACGTCACGTGTCGTCGCGCCGAGGGCGACGCGGACGGCGAGCTCGCGCGCGCGTTCCGAGACGGTATACGCCATGACGCCATAGATCCCGATCGCCGCCAGCGCGAGGCCGAGAATCGCGAAGACGGTCACCAGCATCGTCCGGAAGCGCGGCGCGGCAACCGATTCGTTCATCAGCTGGTCGATCGTGTACAACCGCGCGACCGGCACGTCGCGATCCAGTGCCGAAACCACCGCCCGGATCGAATTGAGCGCCGATCGCGGATCGGCGGCCGTGCGGACCATCACGAAACGGCGGACGAACGGCTGCTGCCGGTCAGCGAGGTAAAAGGCCGGCTCCGGCGGCGCATTGAGTCCCGAGTACTTGACGTCGCCGACCACTCCGACAATTTCCATCCATGGATTGTTCGGCCTCTCGGCGCCTCCCTGTTTCAATCGCCTGCCGACGGCGTGTCCGCCCGGGAAGTAGCGCCTGGCGAGCGTGTCGTTCACGATCGCGACCAGCGGCCCGCCCGGCACGTCGCGCTCGTCGAAGAAGCGGCCGGCCACGAGCGGAACGCCGAGCGTTGTGAAGTAGTGTTCGTCGACGAAGACCAGCGGCGCGACGGGCGGGCTCTGGTTCGGCGGAATCTGCTTCCCTTCCGCCACGAAACTGTCCGTCATCGCGTTCAGCACTGGCGGCAGGCTCGTCGAACTGCCGACGGATCGGATCGCCGGATCGGCTTCCAACCGCGCCCGCAGCGCGTCGTACAGCGCCGTAATTTTCTGCGGTGTGTCGTAGCGACGCTCGGGCAGCTTCAACTGGAACGTGATGAGCTCGGTCGGCGCAAACCCCGGGTTCACGCTCGTCAGCGCCGCCAGGCTGCGGATCATCAGGCCGGCGCCGACCGACAGGATCAGCGCCAGCGCCATCTCGCAGACGACGAGCGCTCGCTGCGTGCGCCGCTGGCTCACGCCGGCTCCGCTGCGGCCACCTTCCGTGAGGCCTTCCACGAGCGGCAATCTGGCGACTCGCAGCGCCGGAGCCAGACCGAACAGGACACCGCAGAGGGATGCGACCCCGACGGCGAACGCGAATACCGTCCCGTTCAGCTGCACCTCGCCGAGGCGCGGGATCCCTTCGGGAGCGATCGCGAGCAGCGCTCGCGTGCCCCAGGCGGCGATGAACAGCCCCGCCAGGCCGGAGAGCGCTCCCAGGACCACGCTCTCGGTGACGAGTTGAGCGACGATGCGGGCGCGTCCTGCGCCGATCGCCGCACGAACGGCGATCTCGCGTGTCCGCGAGCCGGCGCGCGCCAGCAGCAGGTTGGCGACATTCGCTGTCGCGATCAGCAGCAGGAATCCCACCGCGCCGAACAGAAGGTAGAGCATGCGCCGAACATCCCCGACCATCTGTTCCTGTAGTGGCACGAGCGAATACGACCAGAGGTTCGGTCCGGGATGGCGCCGCTTGAGGCCGTCTGCGATCACCGCGAGATTCGCACGTGCACGCTCGAGGGTCGTGTCCGGCTTCAGCCGGGCGATGCCCCGTGTGTAGAACGGTCCGCGCCGCGCCGGTGGCCGCATCGTGAGGACTCGCCAGCCGTCGAGGTCGCTTTCGGGAAATGCGAAGGACGCTGGCATCACGCCCACAATCGTGTGGCTGACGCCGTCGAGCGGAACGGATCTGCCGATCACGCGCGAGTCGCCGTGAAAGTGCCGCTGCCAGAACGCGTGGCTCAACACGACCGACTTCGGAGCGCCGGGCTCGTCCTCACCCTCGTCAAATGTGCGGCCCACGAGAGGTGCGGCGCCGAGCGTCGCGAAAAACCGATCGGTGACATTGCGCACGATGATCCGTTCCGCGTCCCCTTCGCCGGTCAGCGCCAGTCCTTCACCGCCGTCGTAGACGGCCAGGGACGAGAACGCCTCGTTCTGCTCTCGCCATGCGATGAAGTCGGCGTCGGGCAGCGGGTAGGTCTCGCCGTCCCCTCCGCGAATAGTCAGCTGAACGAGCCGATCCGGTTCGGCGAATGGAAGGGGACGAAGCAGCACCGCCTCGACTACGGAGAAGATGGACGTCGAGGCGCCGACGCCGAGCGCGAGCGTCAGGATGGCGACTGCCGCGAAGCCCGGGCGTTTCACGAGAAGGCGCAGCGCGAACCGGATGTCCTGGAGGGTACGCATGACGGCTTAGACGGAAGGGAAAGAGAGTCGTTACCCGCGTCGACGAGCGGCGAGAAGTCTATCGACGAAGAATCAGAGGTGGCGCTACCCTGACCCTTGGCAGATACTGCCGCTGATGCCATGACTCGACGGCTGGTCCTGATCTGGGTGATGTTCGTCGCCGCCGCCGTTGCGCAGGAGCGGGGTCCTCTCGAGCTGGCGACTGCGGAGGTGCCTGCGGGCGCGCGGCGGATCGCATACGGCACCGATGCGCTTCAGTTCGGTGAGCTGCGGGTGCCGGCGACGAAGGGTCCGCACCCGGTGGCGATCGTCATCCACGGCGGATGCTGGCTCACGAAGATTCCAGGCCTGGACGCGCGCGCGGTCGCGGTGGACAACATGCGGCCGATGGCTGCCGCACTCGCCGACGCGGGCATCGCGGCCTGGAACATCGAATACCGCCGGCTGGGAAACCCTGGCGGCGGCTGGCCGGGCACGTTTCAGGACGTGGCGCGCGCCGCGGACTTCGTCCGCACGCTCGCGAAGGACACCGAGCTCGATCTCGCACGAGTGGTGGCCATCGGCCACTCCGCTGGCGGTCACCTGGCGTTGTGGTTGGCTGGCCGCTCGAAGCTGGCGAAGACAAGCGATCTGTTTGTTGCCGATCCGCTGCGCGTGCGCGGGGTCGTCGATCTCGACGGCCCGCCGGACTTGAAGGCGACGATTGCGGTGCAGCGGCCGATCTGCGGCAGTCCGGTCATCAACGACCTGATGGGCGGATCGCCCGCCGATCGCGGTGACCGGTACCACGACGGCTCGCCGATCGAACTGGTGCCGCTCGGTGTCCGCCAGGAAGTCTTCGCCGGCCGCATGTTCGCGTCGCAAGCGGCGCCGTACGAGACGGCCGCGCGCGGCGCGGGTGACGCCGTGCACACGACCGTGTTCGCCAACGCGAGCCATTTCGTCTTCATCGACCCGCAGTCTGCGGTCTGGCCGCAGGTACTCGCCAGCGTGCGGAAGCTCGCAGCGCTGGAGTAGCTGAGGGGTCCGGTGAAGCCGGACATACCCGATCAGGAATTTGGAATTTGAAATTTGGAATGCCTGGCTGCTGACGCTCGGCTAAAAGGCTTCGCGCCAGGTTCGGGCGTGGCATGCATACCAAGTTCCACATTCCATTCAAAAGAACACGCTGCGATCTCTGCGTGCTCTGCGGTTCCCTTCCCGCCCGTGCAGGAGGCATGAACGCCCAAGTCTGTGTGTCTGGCGTCTAATGCAACACGCGGAGGTCTGCGTGGAAGGACTCATTCAGGACCTGCGGTACGCGGCGCGGAAGCTGGCCGGGGCGCCGGCGTTCACGCTGGCCGCGGTCAGCACGCTGGCGATTGGGATTGGCGCGACGACGGCCATTTTCAGCACCGTCAACGCGACGCTCCTCCGGCCGCTGCCGTTCGTGCATCCCGAGGAGCTCGTCGCGTTGCGCACGGCGTACAGCGACGGCCGCGTGACGACCGGGCTGGTGGCGGCGGCGGAAGTCGCCCGATTGAACAGCTCGAACATCTCGATCACGCACGCCGTGGGGATGTCGTCGGCTGCGTTCGACGTGACGCTGCTCCGGGACAACGCGTCGCCGGTTCACGCCGCCGGCTACGCGGTCGGCGAGGGCTTCTTCGAATTGTTCGGCCTGCCGATGACGCTCGGGTCCGCGTTCACGCACGACCAGCAGGCGCCGGTCGCGCAAGGTCCCGGACAGGGCCCGGGGCCGCCGCCGGTGATCGTGCTGTCACACCGCGCCTGGACGGAGTGGTTCGGCAGCGATCCGCAGATTGTCGGCAAGACGGCGAGGTTCAACGAATTTCCACCCACGGTCATCGTCGGCGTCGCAGCGCGCGATCTCGACCTTCCGCACGACGTCGATTTCTGGGCCAACGGCCGGTTCAGCCCGGCCGACGTCGGCCACGGACTTGACGGAATCCTGCGCGTGAAACCGGGCACGCCGCTCGACCGGCTGCGCAGCGAGCTTGCCGTGGTCATGACCGGGCTGGCGCGCGATTTTCCGTTGAGCGATGAAGGGCGAGTGTTCATCGCGCAGCCGCTGGTCGCGTCGATTGTCGGCGACCTCGGGCCGACGCTGATCGTCGTGTTTGCCGCGACGGCGCTGCTCCTGCTGCTGGCGTGCGTCAACGTCACGAACCTCCTGCTCGGGCGCGGCGCGGCGCGCGCGCGGGAAGTGGCGGTCCGCACCGCGCTCGGCGCGAGCAACGGGCGGATCGCGCGGCAACTGCTGACCGAGTCGTTTCTCGTGACCGCGCTCGGCGCAATCGCCGGCGTGGCGTTCGCGTACGCCGGCGTGCGCGCGCTGCAGACGCTCGGTGCGTCCAAGCTGCCGCGGCTCGAGACTGTGCCGTTCGACGCGAACGTGATCGCTTTCGCCGGAGTCGTGCTGCTCGTCAGCGGCGTGATGCTCGGCGTCGCGCCGGCGGTTCGCCTGTCGCGATCCGATGTGAAGACGCTGATGAACGAGAGCGGACGGAGCGCCAGCGGCGGGCCGGCGACGGCGCGGATGATGGGCGCGATGACGATCGCCGAGGTCGCGCTGGCGGTGATGCTCGTCGCCGGCGCCGGGTGGCTGGTCGAGAGTTTCTCGCGGCTGCGCGCGACCGATCCCGGCTTCCAGACCAGCGGGCGGCTGATGGTGGACGTCCGTCCGAACCCGCAGCGTGTGCGCGGTCCGGAGCAGACGCTTGCGTGGACGCGCAACCTGTTCGATCAGCTGCGCGCGATCCCCGGTGTGTCCGCGGTCGGCTCGACGCTGTCGTTTCCGTTGCGCGGCAGCCTCGACGGGTCGGTGTTCGTGCAGTTGCAGGGCGACGCCTTCGAGCCCGCGCATCCGATGGGTGCACGTCAGCGGCTGGTGACGCCCGGCTTTTTCGACGCGATGGGGATCCCGCTCGCCGGCGGCCGCGACTTCAACGCGGACGATCGACAGAACACGGCGCCGGTGGCGATCGTGAACCGCGAGTTCGCGAAGCGGTATCTGCAAGGGAGGGATCCGCTCCGGACCGCGTTCGCGTCCGGCTATCCCGCGATCGACACGAAACAGTTCCTCACCATCGTCGGCGTGGTCGGCGACGTGAGATACCGATCGATTGCCGAAGGGGCGGAGCCGAGCTTCTACGTGCCGCAGGGGCAGTTCCCGTTCCCGCGGCAGACCGTCGTCATCGCGACGCGGCTGTCCGATGCCGCAGCCATGGTGCCGACGATCCGCGGTGAAATCGCGAAGCTCGAACCGCAACTGGCCGTGGAGGTCGACACGGTGTCGCAATTCGTGGCGTCGACGCTCACCCGCCAGCAGCTCGGGATGACACTGATGCTGATTTTTGGCGCAACTGCGCTGGTGCTGGCTGCGGTCGGTATCTACGGCGTGATCGCCTACGCGGCATCACAGCGCCTGGGTGAAATTGCCACGCGTCTCGCACTCGGCGCGACGCCGGGCGAGATGTTCTGGTTGATGATGCGGCGTGGCCAGTGGCTCGCGGCCATCGGTGTGGTCATCGGCGCGGCCGCCGCCTACGCCGGCGGCCGCGCAGTGTCGAGCATGGTGTTCGGTGTTCGCGCCTCGGATCCGGTGGTGCTCATCACCGCCACGGCGGTGGTCGTGCTGCTCACGTGGATCGCGACCGCGATCCCGGCTCGGCACGCGTCGCGCACCGATCCGATTCTGGCGCTTCGTGGTGAATAGCCGGCAGTACTATGAGGGCATCATGAGCATGGATTCGACAGCACGAACCCGATCGTTCAGCCGGGTGGCGAGCGCCACCGCTGCGCTTGCGGCACTCGCACTGCCATTGATTGCGCCGGTGTCGACGGCGGCGCGTGGGAGTCACGCGCAGCAGAGCGGCGCTGCGCCACCCGCCTTCGAGGTCGCGTCGATCAAGCCTAACAACTCGGGTGACGGCCGCGTCATGCTCGGCAATCAGCCGGGCCGCTTCACGGCCACCAACGTGACGCTGCGCATGCTGATCCGCAACGCGTATCAGATGCAGGATTTCCAGATCAGCGGCGGTCCGGGCTGGCTCAACTCGGATCACTTCGACATCGTCGCCAAGATCGATCCGGCCGTGCAGGAGCAGATCAACGCGGCGCGCGGCGGCATCGGGCCGGCGGCGATTCCCGGGCAAGGTCCGAATCCGCTGCAGTTGATGATTCGGACGCTGCTTGCCGATCGCTTCAAGCTCGTCGTTCACAACGAGACGAAAGAGCAGACGGTTTACGCGCTGGTCCTGGCGCGCAGCGATGGCAAGCTCGGGCCCGACCTCAAGAAGTCCGAGGTTGATTGCGCCGCGCTGATGGCGAATGCGCGAGCGCGTGGATCGGCGCCGCCGGCGCTGCAGCCCGGCGAGCGGCCCCCGTGCTCGATCCGAATTGGCCCCGGCAACCTGTCGGCGAGCGGCGGATCGCTCGCGCAATTCGCGCAGAGTCTCGGCATGTTCGTCGGCCGCGTCGTCGTAGACAAGACGGGGCTCACCGGCGTTTACGACATCGACCTGACGTGGACTCCGGATCAGATGCCGCAGCGCGCAGCCGGTACGCCGGGCGATCAGCCTATCCGCGTGAACGGCGTCGACATCGATCCGAACGGGCCGTCGATCTTCACCGCGGTGCAGGAGCAACTCGGTCTGAAGCTCGATTCGCAGAAAGGGCCGGTCGAGATGCTCGTGATCGATCGCGTCGAAAAGCCTGTCGAG
>DATFXR010000597.1:0-37055 GCA_035315685.1 Vicinamibacterales bacterium
CCCGGTGATCGCGGTGAAGAATTCCGCCACCACCATGCCGATGATCGCGCGCCCGATTCCGAGGCGCAGCCCGGTCATCATGTAGGGAACCGCCGCCGGCAGGATGATCTTGAGAAACACCTGACGCTCGCTGGCGGCGAACGCCGTGCTGACGTCGATGAGCGTACGAGGGACGTTCCGGACGCCCGCCGCCGTGTTGATCAGCACCGGGAACACCGCGAGGATCGTGACGACGAACAGCTTGGCGAGATCGCCGAGACCGAGCCAGAGAATCACCAGCGGGATGACGGCGACGAGCGGCGTCGCGTAGAGCGCGTTGATCAGCCAGTCGGTCGCGGCATCGACGGCGCGATAGCGGCCGATCAGCAGACCGAGCACGATTCCGATCGCCGCCGCCGCGAAGAAGCCGACCACTACCGTCTGCAGGCTGCTCGCCAGCGCGGCCAGCAGCTCACCCGAGGCGATCATCGCGGCCCCGGCTTTCACCACCGCGGTGGGATAGGACAAGAACAGCGGGCTGGTTCGCCTGCCGACGAACTCCCATGCGCCAGCGACCGTCGCCATCGACGCGAGGCGAATCATCCGGGCGTGGCTCCCGGGTCGCGGCGACGGCGCCAGATCCTCGATCGCCGCGGCGCCTGCGCCGATCGCTGGATCGCCCGCAGCGTCCGCCGATACGTCGTGCTCAGCGTCGTGCTGCTGCATGCGCTGCTCTTCCTTGTTTCGCCGCGTGCGGCGTATCCGAACTGCTGCGGATCAGCGACCAGATGGTCGTGCGGACCTGCTGAAACACCGGGCTGCCGCGCAGTTCCGGCAGCTCCGGCCTCGGATATGCGAACGGGATGTCGATCACCTGCCGCACCCGGCCCGGCTTCGCGGCCAGGACCACCACGCGGTCGCTCAGATAGATCGCCTCGTCGAGGTCGTGGGTCACGAACAGCGTCGTCTTGCCGGTCTCGCCGTGGATCCGGAGCAGCTCGGCCTGCAGGACCTCGCGCGTCTGGGCATCGAGCGCGCTGAACGGCTCGTCCATCAGCAGAATCGCCGGGTCGATCGCGAGCGCGCGCGCCAGGCCGATGCGCTGCTGCATGCCGCCCGACAGCTGGTGCGGATACTGGTCGGCGGCATGGCCAAGACCGACCAGGTCGAGCAGCGTCCGCGCGCGGTCGATTCGCTCGGCCCGGGGCATGCCGTGAAGCTCCAGTCCGAGCTCGACGTTGTGCAGGGCGTTCCGCCAGGGGAGCAGGCTGGCATGCTGGAACACGAACCCGCGATCGCGGCCGGGCGCGGTGACCGGGACGCCGTCCACGAGGATCGTGCCGCCGTCAGAGCGGATCAGGCCCTGAATGATCTTGAGCAGCGTCGTCTTGCCGCAGCCGCTCTCGCCGATGAGCGAGACCACCTCGCCCTGGCGGACGTCGAAGCTGACGTCGCCGAGCACGTGCTCGACGCGGCCGTGACCGTGGCGCGGTCCGCGAACGCGGAAGCTCTTGCTCACGTTGCGGACCGCCAGTTTCACGGGTTCACGCGTCATCGGCACAATCACTGCGCGAGACTCGGATAGAGGTGTTGCGCGGTCTTCCCGAAGATCCACTCCTGGTCGCTGGCGGGAAGACACTGCAGCGCCTTCGTCGCCTCGCTGAGAATCCTGGAGAGCGGTCCGGCCGACGCGGGGAAATTCGAGCCCCACGCGATGCGGTGGCTACCGAAGATGTCCACCAGTCGCGCGAAGAACGTCTCCGGCGTCGCGTTGCCGCTCGTCGCCTTCTCGACCGTCCGCGGCGTCAGCTTCAAATGGATGTTCTCGAATGGCTGCAGGCCGAACAGCGACGAGGCGTTCTTGTACGGCGCGCCGTCGGAGATGTCGGGACGGCTCAGGTGATCGAGGATGATCTTCACTCTCGGGAATCGCTTGGCGAGACCAGCCACCTGCGCGAGACCGGTCGGATCGGTCTGGAGGCAGATCGATACACCAGCTTCCGAACAGAGCTCCCATGCCGGGAAGGAGCGCCGATCGTCGAGCGAGCTCGGATCGAACGCCCTGGTGCTGCCGCCGGTGAACAACCGCAGCCCGCTCACGCCGCGCGTCATCCAGTTGCGAATCTGCGCCGGCGCGCCCGCGTCCGTCAGATCGACCGAGCCGACGGCGGTCAATCGTCCTGGATACCTCGCGATCGAGTCGGTCAGGTAGCTGTTGTCGTAGCCGTAACAGGTCGAGGCCTGGACGATCGCTGCCTGCTGCACGCCCGCGGCATCCATCTCCGCGACGTACTGCTCGATCGTGATCGGCCGCTCCCTCGACCAGTCCGACTGGACGCCGAACAGCGGAGTGCGCGGATAGCGGCCGTCGTCGCTGGAAATGATGTGCGGGTGGATATCGACGTAATGTGATGGCGCCATCGGTCATGCGCGCAGCGCGGCGGCCGCCGTGGGCACCGTGCGCTGATTGAGCTGGATGTCGAGCCGCGGATAGACGCGGCGGGCGTTCGCCTCGAAGATCTTGTGACGCGCCTCGGCGCTCAGCTGAGAACAGGCGTCCACATATCGCTTGGTGTCGTCGAAGTACTCGCCGGTGTTCGGATCGCGGCCCTTCACCGCGCCAATCATCTCGGAGCCGAACAGGATGTTGTCGACGGGGATCACCTCGGTGAGGAATCGGATCCCGGGCTCGTGGTACACGCAGGTGTCGAAGAAGACGTTGTTCAGCAGCAGCTCCACCGGACGGTGGCTCTGCTCGAGCGACAGGCCGCGGTAGCGGCCCCAGTGGTAGGGGACGGCGCCGCCGCCATGCGGGATCACGAATCGCAGCGCTGGAAAATCGTTGAACAGATCCGACAGCAGGAACTGCATGAACGCCGTCGTGTCGCCGTTGATGTAGTGAGCGCCGGTGCCGTGGAAACACGGATTACAGGACGAGCTGACGTGGACCATCGCCGGAACGTCGAGCCGGACCATCTCTTCGTACAGCGGATACCAGAAGCGATCGGTCAGCGGCGGATCCTGCCAGTAGCCGCCGGACGGATCCGGATTGAGATTGCAGCCGACGAACCCGAGTTGTTCGACGCACCGCCGCAGCTCGGGAATGCAACTCGCCGGGGACACGCCGGGCGACTGCGGCAGCTGGCAGACGCCGACGAAGTTGTCCGGATACAGACGGCAAACCCGATCGATCAAATCGTTGCAGACCTCGGCCCAGAGGAGGCTGGTCCGCTCGGTCCCGAGGTGATGCCCCATCTGTCCGGCGATCGGCGAGAACAACGTCAGGTCGCCGCCGCGCTCCCGCTGCAGCTTCAACTGGCCGCCGTCAATCGCGGCCCGAATCTCGGCGTCGCTGATGATCAGATCGGCCTTCTGCGGCGCGTTCGCCGGATCGTTGACGGCGTCGAGCTGCTTCCGGCGCCAGGCGTGAAGCGTTTTCGGCGCCGTCGTGAAGTGTCCGTGGCAATCGATGATCAAGGTCATGCGGCCAGCTTTTGCGCCTCCTGCGCCAGAGACATGTCGACGACGCGATCGAACGGCAGCATCTCGGTCTGAATCTTGAAGTCGAGGTTGACCTGTTGCATGTAGCGAACCCGTTCCGCAGAGAGCATCAGGTCGGTCGCGAACGGTTTGTAGGTCTGGAGGTAGTTCCACTCGCCCCGATGCTCCCGCTCGGGCGCGTTCGGGAACACAGCCCTGCGCGCCCTCAGGAACGCGTCCTGAGACGAGGGCTGCCCGACGAACCGGAACAGCTTCGCGTAGGCGGCGAGCACGCGGACGAGCACCTCCCGCTTCGACGCGATCACCCGCGTCGAGGTCCAGCCCGCCTGGTAGGTGAACTCCGTCAACTCGACCGACATGTTGCCGTTCTGGATCGCATGGACGTTGTAGGCCTCGGCGTCGTCGAAGAACGACGCGGGGCCCGCGCCGGCATCCACGGTTCCCGCCATCACGCCCTTGAACGTGTCGGTGTTGGATCCGATATTGACGAAGCGGACGGACGACACGTCGACCGCATGCTTCCGCAGCAGGGTCACCGTCAGCTGATGGATCAGCGCGCCGATCGATCCGACGCCGATCACCCTGCCCTCGAGATCTTTCAGCGACCGCACGTTCGCTTTGCCGCTGAACAGCGCCAGCGCCGGCACCAGCGTCGCGGCGTTGATGATCTTCAGGTCCGCGCCGCGCTCGATCGCTGGGAAGACCTGTCCGAAGCCCGACATCGGCGAGACGTCGATGGAGCCGCTGTAGATGCCGCCGACGATTTTCGATCCATCGGCCATCGCGACCACCTCCGCCGCGAGGTCGAACGACTCGAGGAACTTCTGCTGCCGCAGCAGCTCCGACATCGTCATGTTCAACCCGCCCGCCGCCGTGGCGATGTGGACCGCGTTCGCCGATCCGGCGGACCGCCGCCCGCATCCGCCGGCCGCGACGAGAGCGGCCGCCGACAGTTTCAGCATCGATCGACGTGAGAGCGTCCTGCTCATGTCGTCAGTCCCGGATCGACGAACAGTTCCTCGAGCCGCATGCGGCGCGGCGTCAGCCCCTGTCTGAACGCCGTCTGCTCCAGCGCCGCGATGGTCCTGACATTCGCTTCGATTCCGTACGGCAGCGGATCGCGTCCGACGATCTTCCGCAGCGCGGCGTACTTCCTGTCGCCGGGGTCGTCGAGCGAGCGCGCATCGAACGTGGCGAGCCAGTCGTCCTTGGCCCTGGAGAAGGCGTTGAACAGCGACGTGGCAACCCACGGATGCGTCCTCAACACCGAGTCCTTCACGACGATGACTCCGTGCATCGGATAGATGCCGGTGCGCCGATACCAGTCCGCTTCGAGTTCTGTCGCGTTGGGAAACAGATCCGGATACCGCGCCTCGACCGTCTGCCAGTTGCCGGTGGGCGCGCCGGTCCGGCCGATGCCTCCATTGCCTTGAAAGCCGGCGGCAAGCTCTCCGCTCGCCATCATGTCCGCGAGCGACGTCCCGTCGCGCGCGCGGATCACGTTCGGGGGCAGCTGCAGCTGCGTGACGTGCTCCTCGTCGTCGACGACCCAGGTCACCTGCGACGAATCGAGACCGAACTCGTCGATGAGGATCGACCGGGTCCAGACGCCGGTGGTCACCGAGTACGCGCGTACACCGACCTTCTTTCCTTCCAGATCCTTCGGCGTCGTGATGCCTGCGTCCGGACGGACGAGCAGGCCGGCATGATGAAAGCGCCGCTGGACGAAGATCGGGAGCGCGACGAAGGGCGCGCCGTGGGCGCGCGCGATGATGTAGGTGGTCGCCGCGAGCTCGCACACGTCGAACTCGACCTGCCGGACCATACGCCGGAACGCCGCGATCTGCGGCTTCACGGTGACGAGGTCCGCTGAGACTCCTTCGATTGGAATCGATCCATTCCGCACCGACGACGTGTGCGGATAGTCGGCGACCGCAATCCTGAGATGAACGCGATCGGAGAAGGCGGACGGCTTCCCGCGTTCACCTGCTCGAGCAGTGGACGTCGTGTCGGTGGCGCTCATCGCACGGCTATTTGAGCGCGATGCGACCGCCGTGCACGCGGTTTTGTTACGAGCCGGACTACCGCGTCACGAGCCGGACTCCGTGGTGACCGATGACGCGCTAGTGTTTACGGCCGGGAGCAACACACCGCGTGAACATGGACTCCACACCGATCGCACGCCGCCATTTCTTCACGTGGTGCGGCGCCGCCGCCCTCGTCGCCGCGAGCCGCGGCGCAGCACCGCCGTCGGTGGCGCATGCGCTCGAGCGTGTCGGCCGACAGCACAAATCGGCGCGTGCGGTCCTCGAAGACCTGGGTGTTTGGGTCGCCGCGATGCGCTACGACGACCTGCCGCCCGGCACGGTCAAGAAGGCGAAGTTTCTCCTGCTCGACACGCTCGGCTGCGCGATCGGCGCGGTGGACGGCGGGCCCGTGCGCGTCGCGCAGCGCGTCGTGTCGGCGCGCGGCGGCAACCAGCAGTCGAGCGTGATCGCTGCGGGCTGGAAGACGCCGTGCGACGAAGCGGCGTTCCTGAACGCGATGGCAATCCGCTACCTCGACTTCAACGACTACGCGGCGTTTGGCTTCCCGCATCACCCGAGCATCAACGTCGCGCCGGCGCTCGCGATCGCGGAGATGCAGGGACTGTCCGGCAGGGACCTGCTGCTCGGGCTGACGGTCGGTTACGAGGTGCAGGTCAAGGTTCGTGACGCATCGGACGGCGGCCGCCGCGGCTTCGACCTGCCGTCGCTCGAAGCGCAGTACTCGGCGGCGGCGGCGGCGGCGCGGCTGCTCGGTCTCGATGCGCGGGCGATTGCCAACGCGGTCGCGATCGCCGCGTCGTTCGCCAACACGCTCTCCGAAGTCCGCAGCGGCGGCGAGTTGACCAACGCGAAGGGCACCGCCGAAGCGATCGCGGCGCGCAACGGCACCTTTGCCGCGCTGCTCGGGCGGGCGGGCCTGCAGTACCCGCTGACGATGGTCGACGGCGAGAACGGCTACGCCCGGGTGGTCAACGGCGGCCTGAAGGACGCGCTGCTGCGCACTCGTTCGGGGGATCACGAGATCCTCAAGAGCTGCGTGAAGATCTGGCCGGGCATCGGCACCTCGCAGGCGCCGATCGCGGCGGCGCTCGAGATCCGCGGCCGCGGCGTCCAGGCCGACGACATCCGCCAGGTCACGATCCACCTCAGCGACTTCGCCTACCGGCAGCAGCAGGGATTCGCCGGCGCGATCAACACGCGCGAGCACGCCGACCACAGCGTCTGGTATCTCGTCGCGCGCGCCTTCATCGACGGCGACGTGCGCATCGAGGATTTCGAGGAGCGCCGCTTCCGCGATCCGGAGCCGCTCGCGTTCATCCAGCGAATCAAAGTAATCTCCGATCCGGCGTTGACGACCAGCGGTGGAGACGTGCTGGGCGCCAGACTGGACGTCACGCTCCGCGACGGTTCCGTGCAGAAGGCGGACGTTCCGTACCCACCCGGCAGCTACCAGAACCCCGCGTCCGACGATCAGGTGAAGCACAAGTTCCTGTCGCTGGCCGAGCGCATTCTCGGAACAGCGGGCGCGGCGCGCGCCATGGAGGCAATTCTCGCTGTGGATACCAAGAACGATCTGAAAGATCTGATGGCGGCGCTCACGCCGTCGAAGCGCGGTGACCTGTGAGGATCCGCACTCTCGCCCTCGCCGCCGCCGTCGCTGCTACCATCGCAGCGCCGGTCACGATCGCACAGCAGCAGCGTCAGCCGCCGCGCGCGCAGCAGCCGGAACAGCTCCAGGCGAAGCGCACCTACGTCAGGCTCGCCAACAACGCCAACGCGCTGCTCGTCGAACCGCTCGAGCCTGGTCCGAAGTCGCGGATCCTCGCGATCAATACCCATCCCGACCACAACAACAACTTCGAGTACTTCATCGGCCGCGAGCTCGTCGCGCGCGGCTACCGCGCGCTCGGCATCAACTACTACGGGCCCGAGGAGACGATGGAGGAGTTCCTGCCGGCGATTGCAGCGGCAGTGAAATACGCGCGCGCGGTGCCGGGCGTCGAGAAGGTCGTGTTCGCGACCCACAGCGGCGGCGGGCCCGAGCTGACCTTCTACGAGGAAGTCGCCGAGAACGGACCGTCGGTCTGTCAGGGAGCGACGCGGATCTATCCGTGCAAGGGAACCGGGCTCACCGGCCTGCCGACGATCGACGGCCTGCTGCTGCTCGACATCAACATCGGTGCGCCGCATCGCACGATCTCGATCGATCCGGCGGTCGACACCAGCCACCCGCGCAGGCGCGACGCGGCGCTCGACATGTACGCGCCGCAGAACGGCTTCGATCCGGAGAGCAACAGCGCCAGGTACCCGGCCGACTTCGTGAAGCGCTTCTTCGCCGGCGTGCACGGGCGGAGCGAACGGCTGATCGCCGACGCGCAGTCGAAGCTCAAGGCGATCGAGAGCGGCGACGGTCCCTACAAGGACAACCAACCGCTGGTCGTCGCCGGCATGGCGGTCAACGCCGTGGGGGCGCGCCTCAACATGGCCGACCCGCGGATCCTGTCGCGGACGCACGCGGCGCACCTGCATCTGAAAGCCGACGGCACGACGCCGGTCGAGATCGTGCGCTCGAGCCGGAACGGCGAGGCGACCGCGCCGCAGCAGCGCGACACGCTGCGCGACACGGTGCAGAACACCACGGTGCGCCACTTCCTGTCGTTCCTGGCTGTCCGCACCACCGCCGACTACGCGCTGACCGAGGACTCGATCAAGGGCATCGACTGGCGGTCGTCGGCGAACAGCGCGGTGGGCAGCGTCGAGAACATCAGGGTGCCGACGCTGGTGATGGCGGCGACGTGCGCGATCCATCTCATTCCGCTCGAGACCGTCTTCGATCATTCCGCAGCGCCGGACAAGGACTTCGTCGCCGTCGAGGGCGCGGATCACGGATTCCAGCCGTGCCGGCCGGAATTCGGCAACACCACGAAACGCGCGTTCGACTACGCCGACGCGTGGCTGAGCAAACCCGGACGCTTTTGATCCAGGAGGCAATGATGAGCACGCGTTGGCAGAGACGCGTTGGCGCGGCGGCGCGTCGGGCGAGACACTCGGATCCGCCTCGAAGACACTCGGATCCGCCACGAAGGCACGAAGGCACGAAGTCGTCTCGTACACGTTGTGCTTCGTGTCTTCGTGTCTTCGTGGCGGTGCTATGCGTCGCGTGGTTCGGGGGCGTGCTGCCGGCGCGCGCGCAGGGCACCAGTGCGGCGGCGATCACCGGCGTCGTCAAGGATGCGTCGGGCGGCGTGATGCCCGGCGTCACCGTCGAGGCGTCGAGCCCGGCGCTGATCGAGAAGGTCAGATCGGCGGTCACCGACGCACAGGGGCAGTACCAGATCATCGAGCTGCGGCCGGGCACCTACACCGTCACCTTCCAGCTCCAGGGATTCGCGACGCTGACGAAGGAAGGCATCGAGCTCACCTCGAACTTCACCGCGACGGTGAACGCCGAGCTGAAAGTCGGCAACCTCGCGGAAACGGTGACCGTGTCGGGCGCCTCGCCGCTGGTCGACGTAACCAAGGTGACGCAGCAGAAGGTGATCACGACCGAGGAGTTCAACACCGTTCCCACCGCGAAGAGCACCCTGTCGTTGATCGCGCTGATGCCGGCGGCGGCAGCGCCGCCCTCGGCGCAGGACGTCGGCGGCGGCAAGGGGGAGACCTCGGTGCGCATGTCGATCCACGGCGCGCGGCAGAGCGATCAGCGCATGCTGCTGAACGGGATGTCGTTCAACATGCTCGACAACCCGACCGGCCGCACCTTCTTCATGAACCCGCTCGGCTCGCAGGAGGTCGTCGTGGAAGCCGGCTCGGGCGGGTCGGCCGAGTACTCGACCGGCGGCGCACAGGTGAACATCATCAGCCGCGACGGCGGCAACCAGTTCTCGGGAACGCTCTTCGTCGCCGGGACCGGCCACGGACTGCAGGCGGACAACCTCACCTCCGAGCTGCAGGCGCAGGGACTGACCTCCGTCAACAACATCAAGACGATCTACGACGGGAACCTCGTCCTCGGCGGTCCGCTCGTCAAGGACCAGCTCTGGTTCGTGACGGCGCACCGCCGGAACGGCCGGCGGACGCAGATCGCGAACCTGTATCACGACGCGAACCTGAGCGACTTTACATTCACGCCCGACTTCAATCAGCCGGCCGAAGCGGCGGAGGATCTGCGCTCTGACAACCTGCGGCTCACGCTGACGACGAAGAACAGCCAGAAGTTCAGCCTCACCTACGACTGGCAGCACAACAACTCGCTCAATCAGGGCGGCGAGCTCGACTCCGGTACCGTGGCGATGGAGGCGGCGGCTCGCGCCAACGCCTACTGCAATCAGGTCACGGTGCTGCAGGGCACCTGGCAGTATCCGGCGACCAACCGGCTGCTGTTCGACGCCGGCATCAGCGCGATGAACAATTACTATTCGGTCGGCTTCGGCGACATGCCGTGCGGCGGCGTCGCCGGCGCCATCCAGATTCGCGACACCGGTACCGGGTTCACCTACAACGCGACCGGTATCCGGCAGCGCAACGTCGCCGATCCGCTCATCTTGCGCGCCTCGACGTCGTACGTGACCGGCGAGCACAACGTCAAGGTCGGATTCAACGCGCTGATGACCCGGAAGTACGACGATTACCGCGAGCGCGGCGCCGTCGACCTGCCGGTCACCTACACCTTCAACAACGGCGTGCCGACGCAGCTCACCGAATTCGTGACGCCGCGCGTGAACCCGGCGTTCGTGCGGCCGAACCTCGGGATCTTCGCGCAGGACCAGTGGCTGCTGCACCGCCTGACGCTCAACCTCGGCCTGCGCTACGAGTACCTGCGAGCCTACTCGGGCGAGATCGACGAGCCGGCTGGCTTCCCGAGCAACGCCGTCGCGCACTACGATCGCGTCGACTGCCTGCCGTGCTGGCACGACCTCAACCCGCGGTTGGCGGTCGCCTACGACGTTTCCGGCAACGGCAAGACCGCGGTCAAGGCCGGCCTTGGCCGCTACGTCGAGTCGCTGAACACCGGCTACGCGACGACGTTCGGGCCGAGCGCGGCGATCGTGCTCAGCACCACCCGCGCATGGACGGACCGGAACGGCAATTTCTTCCCTGACTGCGACTTGAGCAATACCGCGCTCAACGGCGAGTGCGGCGCGATGGCCAACTCGTCGTTCGGCCAACTGCAGTACAACACCGTCCCGGAAAACGGCTTCATGAACGGGTTCGGCCAGCGCCAGTACAACTGGCAGGTGTCGGCGGGCGTTGATCACGAACTGCGGCCGGGCCTGGCCGTGAGCGCCGCGTACTATCGCCGCTGGTTCGGCAACTTCACGGTAACCGACAACACGCTGGTCACGCCGAACGACTACGATCCGTACTGCATCGCCGCGCCGACGGATCCGCGCCTCGGGGATGTCAGCGGATCGCAGATCTGCGGCTTCTACGACATCAAGCCGGACAAATTCGGCCAGGTCTCGAACGTCGTCGGCCTCGCCGACAAGTTCGGCAGCCCGACGGAGATCTACAACGGCTTCGACGTGAACATTGCTGCCCGCTTCGGCAGGGGCGGCACGTTGTCGGGCGGCTGGAACATCGGTAACACGTTCGTCTCGGGTTCCGCCGGCGGCACCACCTTCTCGCACACCAACAACTGCTTCGTCGTCGATTCTCCGCAGCAGCTGTATCACTGTGAGAGCGAGAACCCCTACCAGAACCGGATCCGCCTGAACGGGTCGTATCCGCTCCCGTACGATCTGCAGGTCGCTGCCGTCTATCAGAGCCTGCCGTCGGCGAACTACGCTGCGCTCTACACCGTGTCGACGGCGGCGATCGCGCCGTCGCTCGGACGTCCGCTCGCCGGCGGCACGCGCAATGTGACGGTCGATCTACTGGGCACGGGGTCGGCGTATCTCGACCAGCGCATCAACCAGCTCGACCTCCGCCTTACGAAGATGTTCCGGTTGCCGGGGAGCAGCCGGGTGCGCGCCAACGTCGATCTGTACAACCTGTTCAACGCCAGCACGGTGCTGAACGTGATCTCGACCTACGGGACGCGGTGGCTGCAGCCGACGCAGATCCTCGACGGCCGTCTGCTGAAGTTCAGCGCCCAGATCGATTTCTAGAATTCGCATGTAGTGTTCGGGCTTTAGCCGGACCTGCACGGTCCGCTGAAGGCGGACGCTGCGTACACGTTGGTCAGGAACTGTTTCGACTACACCGGTTACCAGCTATGGGAATCATTCGCGCCCGAGCGTTCGCGCTGTCGCTGACGGCGCTGTCGATCGCGTGGCAACCCCTCCCTGCGGCCCAGCGCAGCGGCGGATCGTCGTCCGCCGCCGCGGCGCCGCGTACCTCATACGTGCGGCTCGGCGGCCGCGGCCAGGGGACGAGCGACGCGGTGCTGTACGAACCGGCAGCGGGCGGGCGGAAGAACGGCATCGCGCTGATGTTCGGCCACCCGAGCGAGAGCAACTTCAACCACCCATCCGGACGCGAACTGGCGCGGCGTGGCTACCGGATCCTGATGGTGAACGTGCCGGACGGACGCTCGATCCCCGACGCTTACGCCCCCGCATACTCGACGGCGATCAAGTATCTGCGCGGACTGCCCGGCGTCGAGAAGGTGGTGATCATCACACACAGCGGCGGCGGACACGAGATGGCCTTCTACGAGAACGTCGCCGAAAACGGCTCCAAGGCGTGCGCGGGGCCGGAGAAGATCTATCCGTGTCGCACGGAGTCGACGACCGGCCTCGAGAAGGCGGACGGGGTCATCCTCCTCGACTCGACGCTCGGCGCGTTCCACGCGATGAGCTCGGTCGATCCGGCCGTCGATTCAGACGCGCCGCGCACGCGCAATCCGGACCTCGACATGTTCGACGGCCGCAACGGCTACGACCGCGAGAAGCGGCGCGCCTCGTACACGCCAGAGTTCAGTCGGCGGTTCTACGCGGCGCAGTCGGCGCGCAACGCGAAGCTCGTCGCTCAGGCGCGCGCGCGACTGGCGGCGATCGACAAAGGCGAGAGCCGCTACTCGGACGACGAGCCGTTCGTCGTGCCCGGCATGGGTGTGAACGCGACCGGCGCGCGCTTGTATCAACCCGACGTGCGCGTCGTATCGACGACGCGGGCCCCGCACCTGCTGCTCAAGGCCGACGGCACGACGCCGACCGAAATCGTTCGCTCCGTCCGGCCGCCGTCCGGAGTGAACCCGGACGACGCGCTCGAGTCGCTGTCGCTGATGACCCAGAACAGCACCGTGCGTCGGTTCCTCGGGATGTCGGCGATCAGAACGCGGCCGGACTTCGCCTTCACCGAAGACGACATCGTCGGCGTCGACTGGGCGTCGGCGATCAGCAGCACGCCGTCCAACGCGGAGGGAATCACCGTGCCGACGCTGGTGATGTCGATGACGTGCCACTACCTCGTCGTCCCCGGCGAGATCGTGTTCAACCATCTGGCGGCGCGCGACAAGCAGTTCGTCCTGGTCGAGGGCGCGACGCACAACTTCACCGGGTGCCGCCCGGAGTACGGCGACACCCTGGCGCGCACATTCGATTACGTCGATGGCTGGCTGACGCACCCGGGGCGGTTTCTGCGGGGAGCGGCCAGCGTCGATCACGAACACTGATTGTCGTGAGCTGCCCTTACAGTTTTTGCATCGCCGAAAACTGCATCTCGCGCCACGAGTTTGCACGCCCTCGGGCGAGCGCTGTCTGCCGGCGATGTTCGTGCCATTCGATAACTCCGTGCACGGCCAACGATTTGAGAGGCCGCAGTCCCGAGTCGCCGGAGCGGCACGGACGTTGCCCCGTCCGACGGCATGGACACTCTTTTCGATCGCGTGCGACGACGTCGCGGTCTGGCGGTTGCTCAAGGGTCGGAGTCCGGGCAGGCGCTGCTCGAGGTCGCGATGACCTTGCCGCTGTTGCTGCTGGTTTCCGTATCGATTTTCGAGTTCGGTCGCGCGTATCAGACCTGGCAGGTCGTGACCAACGCCGCGCGCGAGGGCGCGCGCGTGGCGATTCTGCCGAACGCGACGACCGGTGACGTGCAGTCTCGCGTGACCGCCTACATGCAGAGTGGGCAGCTCGACAACTATCAGAACGCGACGGTGACGGTGAATCAGAACACGCCAGTCGCAGTCGGAACGGGAACAGCCGCGTCGTCAGTCGTCACCGTGGCGTACCCCTTCTCATTCATCGTCCTGAATCCCGTGGCGAACCTGGTCGCGCACGGGACGACTGTCGGCGCACCGCTCACGCTCACGTCGGTCGCCGAGATGCGCAACGAGGCCCAGTAGCGAACGGGCGCAGGAGGGAACATGATCACGCTGTGGCGTCGTCTTCATCGAGACGAGCGAGGCATGTCGTTTGTCTTCGTCTCGGTCGGCTTTCTGTCATTTTGCGTTGCGTCGACGCTCGCGATTGATGTGGGATTGCTGATGACTGCGCGAACGCAGGCGCAGACGGCGGCGGACGCGGGCGCCCTCGCCGGTGCGACCGCCCTGGCCTTCAACAGCTTCAGCGATCATTCGAGCGGCGGCCCGGCGGTGACGAGCGCCGTCAACACGGCTCGAACGAACCCGATCATCGGCGCCCCACCGTCAATCACGTCGAGTGACGTGACGTTTCCACTCGATGCGATCACCGGAGCCTACGATCAGGTGCAGGTCACCGTCTACCGGACGCAGCAGCGCAACAATCCCCTTGCGACACTGGTTGCGGCCTACTTCGGCAGGCCGACGGCGGACATATCGGCAACGGCAACCGCGGCGGCGTTCCCCGCCAACCAGGAAGACTGTGTGCTGCCCTTCACGGTTCCCGACAAGTGGACCGAGATGCAATGCGGAACCACGCCCTGTGCATGGTCGACGTCGTACACCTTCGACATGTTCGCGGCGCAAGGTAATCACCAGAATTACGGCGCCCCGTTGCCCAATCCCGACGTCTACGTCCCACCAGGGCAGCCCGGTGCGACCGGCTACAATGCCACGAGCGACATCGGTCTGCAGATGGTGCTGAAACCCAACAGTCAGACGGAAGTGACGCCGAGTTTCTACAACGCGTGGGACGTCGGCGGCGTGACGGGCGCGAGCGCGTACTCCACCAACATCGGCAGCTGCAATTCCCTCTTCACGACGATCGGCGACAACATGCTGCCTGAAACCGGCAACATGGTCGGTCCGACAAGGCAGGGCGCGCAGCAATTGATCGACCTTGACCCGAACGCCATCTGGGACCCGAGTTGCAACGGCGGGAGGGGCTGTGTCGCGAACAGCGCGTTTGGCACGAGTCCGCGGGTTCGCGCCGTGCCGCTGTACAATCCGATCCTGTACGCGCTCGATCAGCACAGCGGCAAGAGCTGGCCGCAGCTGCAACTGGTCAACTATCTCGGTTTCTTCATCGAGTCGGTTGACAATGGCGGCGCCGTGACGGGCCGAATCACCCCCATTGCCGGCCGATTCAGTTCGGGTGGGCCGATCGCGACCGGCGGATTCGCCAGCGCGATCATGTTGGTCCGATGATCTATTCCTGCCGCAACGCAACGGCGAGATCGATCTGCGTAGCGCGCCGGCGGGTAGATAGTCGCGCGCAGGGCGACGGCCGCCAGCCGACGACGAACGTCAGCGGGTCTGTTGTACTGACGACGAACACGAGCCTTCGCTGACGGTCGTCGGTCAACCCGAACGCGGATCCGCGCGCAGCAGCTTCCGCACTTGGGGGAAATAGAACCGGCTCGAGATCACCGTTGACCCGTCGCGCAAGCGCAGGGTGTACGAGCTCTTCCCATACCGCTCGAACGTGGAGATCGCGCGGACGTTGACAATCGCCGACCGTCGTGCCCGGACGAAACCGTCGTCGCCGGCGAGACGCTGCGCGACGCGATCCATGGTCGTGCGCATCGTGTAGGTTCGCCCGCCGGCTGAAGAACACCCCGACGACCAGCGCCAGCCCGACGACATGCGACGTTCGCAGGCGATCGGATGTCATGCAGGAATCATCATCCGTCCGCGGACTGCGGGCAACGGGCAACAAATCACGGCGAAGGGACCGGAAATCACGTGCGCGCGGCGTCGTCTCCCGCCGTCGTTGAGAGCGCGGTCTCGATACCGGTAGGCTGCGCCACCATGAGTGACTCTTTCGTCCGTTGGTCATCGCGGACGGCGCTGCTGTTACGCACATCACGCGCGATGAGCTGCGCGCCGCGATCGGCGAGGCGCATAAGCGAGGCATCAAGGTGACCGGCCATCTGTGCTCGGTGACCTATCCCGAGGCGATCGCACTCGGCATCGACAACCTGGAACACGGCTTTTCGGCGAACACGCAGAATGACCCCGACAAGCGGCCGGACACGTGCAGCGCGAGCGCAGGCGATTACACGCTCGATCACATGGCGCCCGGGAGCACGGACGCGGTTCGCCTCATGACGTCGCTCGTTTCGCACCATGTGGCGATCACGTCCACGCTCCCGCTCCGGGCGGCCGGCATCCCCGGAATCGGCAACATGGCCGATGGCCAGCCGCTGCGCCCCGCCGTACTGGACGCGATGTCAGCGAACCTGCGGCAGGCCTTCGAGTTCTGGCATCAGCATCCGAGCAATACTCGTACGCAGAGCGCCTTGCGACTCCGCCGGGAAATGGATCTCGAGCGGGAGTTCGTCGCCGCGGGCGGCCTGCTGCTGGCCGGTCCCGATCCAGTCGGACTTTCCGGTCTCGTTCCGGGTTTCGCCGACCAGCGCGAGATCGAGTTGCTCGTCGAAGCCGGGTTCACGCCGACCGAAGCCATTCGCATTGCCACGCTCAATGGCGCCGTCTTCCTTCGCCAGGACAATCGAATCGGATCAGTCGCCCAGGGCAAAAACGCCGACCTGCTCGTGGTGAAGGGCAACCCGGCATCGCGGATCGCCGACGTCGAAAACGTCGAACCCGTCTTCAAGGACGGCGTCGGTTACGACGTCGGCAGACTGCTCGCGTCGGTTAAAGGCCGGTACGGAGCGTATTGACGACGGCTCTGCGGCGCGGCGAGGTACTCGATCTCCTTCCGTGCCCGCGCGTTCCAATTGCGCGCGGCGCGCCGGTGCGCTGCGCGCGTCCGCATTCATGGTCCGACGAGGCGGACACGGCACGAGCGGCGACGCTCTCCAATCGGACGGGACGGGCTCGCATCCGGCAGCTCTGTAGCCCGTACGCCAACGCCGGGAATCCGCGCGGCCGTACGCCGCTGATTGTCGTATACTGCGGCATCCCGCTTTTCTGAGCCTTCGGCCATTCTGGCCGAGCCCTCACCAAAGCCTTGGCGCTTGTGAGGGCCTTGATGTGCTGCACTCGAAACGTATTCTCTGCGTCGGTGGTCGGCGGACGGCTCGGCTTGCGCGCCGGGTTGCCTCGGCCCGGCTGTTTGTCGCCCGCTCGTGATCCTCGCCCCCTGCGGTCGTCATCGCTGGTGGCGTGTGAACGCGCATCACGGCGAAGAGGCTCACGATGGTGAAGCGCCCCGACGGCATGAATAGGTTCGAGTTCGCGGTGTTGTCCGGCCTTCGTGCCGCACAGTTGCACCGCGGGTGCACGCCGCGCGTCGAGCAATCACACAAGGTTGCGGTCACCGCGCAGCATGAAATCGCCGAGCAGAAGGTGCTGCCGCTGGGCGAGACCACAGAACCCGACCCGGAACTCTCCAAATAGAGGCCAATGCCCCGCGTCCACCTGATCAATCCGAGCACACAATCATTCGGCGTAGCCGTGATTACGCCGCGCTGGCTGTACGTCCTGGCGGCCGCGACCGGGACACGGTGGGGCGATCCCCGGATTGTCGACGAGACACTCGAGCCAGTCGATCTCCGGACGATTGATTCCGGAGACGTCGTCGGCATCGGTATTCATACCGGGAACGCGCGTCGCGGCTACGAGATCGGACGGGAAGCACGGAAGCGCGGCGCGTGGGTGATCTTCGGCGGCATTCACGCGACGTTGTTTCCGGATGAAGCCGCGGTCCACGGCGATGCGCACGCCGTCGTGCGCGGTGATGGCGACGTGATTTGGCCCCAGGTCGTTCAGGATTGCCTCGCGGGAGTGCCGCGCCCGATCTACGAAGGCGGCCGGATTGACGGCGATCAGTTCGCGTCGGCCCGCTGGGATCTGTTGCCGCCGGGACGCTATATGTGGGCATCCGTCCAGACGGTCCGCGGATGCCCGAAGCACTGTTCGTTCTGCTCTGTCTGGCGCACCGACGGCCAGGAACCGCGCCAGCGTGGTGTCGATCGCGTCGTGCGTGAGGTCGTCGAGCTGCGGCGTCTGGGATTCCGGTTCATCGCGCTGGCCGACGACAACTTCTACCCGGTGACGTTCGCCGATCTGGCGCAGGCGAGGCGACGTGCCGATGCGTCCCGGCTGCGCGAGCTCGAGGCGCTCCGCGCCGAACGGTTCGAATTGATGACGCGCCTCGCCGGGCTGCCGGACGATCTCGTGTTCTATACGCAAATCACGATGGAGGCGGCTGAGGATCCGGCGTTTCTCGACGCGATGCAGCGCGCGAACATCCGCGGCGCACTCGTCGGCGTCGAGTCGGTCACCGCCGAGGGCCTCAAGGACGTCTACAAGGGATTCAATCTCGCCGGTGACGAGCTGGTCGCCCGGCTGCGTGCGTTCCGCCGTCACGGGATCCACGTTCTCGGCTCGTTCATTTTCGGGCTGCCGAGCGATACGAAGGACACGTTCGACGCGACGGTCGCGCTTGCTGAACGCGCGAATCTCACGTTCGCCCAGTTCGTGCTGCTGACGCCGTTTCCCGGCACCCTGGACTTCGACAAGTGGGCGGCCGACGAGAACCGTCGCGGTACGATGGTGGCTGGCGTGCCGATCACCCGGCACTGGCTGATTCCAGAGGGCCGCCGGCCGAAGCTGTTCACGGCACATCCGACGATGTCGCTCGAGGAGATCCGGCTCGGAACGCAGCGCGCGTGGGATCGGTTCTACAGTTGGCGGCAGGTGTGGGTGCGGTCGCGTGTGGTCGAATCCATCCGCGCGCGGATCGCCTTCATGCTGATCTCGAAGCTGTATCGGCACATGTACGCGAACACGGGCATCGCGACCGACAGCGCTCGCGTGCAGCGATCGGCACGACGCGCGCGCTGGATCGGTCATGCCTGCCGGCGACTGTTTCTCGGGAAGCCAATGCCGGATCTCGCGGTTCCGGGCGAGCAGCTCGAGCCGACATTCAACTGACGTCGGAGAAGACGACGAGCGCGACGTCGCCGCGGCGCGGATTCGCGATCGCAGCTCATCGAACCGATGAGAAGGTTCGTCATCACCGGCGCGCCAGGTGCGGGAAGACGGCGATCATCCGTCAATTGGAGCTCGACGGGTTCAGCGTCGTCGACGAGGCGGCGACCGACGTCATCGCCGCGGCGCACGACCAGGGAACGGTTCAACCCTGGAGCGATCCTTCATTCATCGACGTGATCGCCAGGCTGCAGAGAGATCGTCAGATGCGAGCGTCGCATCAACCAGATGACGTTCAGTTTCACGACCGTTGCGCCGTATGTACCGCGGCGTTGGCCGCCTACCTCGGGTACCCCGTGTCGTCCTTTCTTGCCAGCGAACTGGAACGCGTCAAGAACCAGGCAATCTACGAAAATCGGGTGTTCTTCGTCCGCAATCTCGGCTTCGTCACGCCGACCGAGGCGCGGCGCATCACGTTCGAGGAAAACAGTGCGTTTCGAGAAGATTCACGAGGAAACCTACCGGGGCTTCGGCTTCGAGCTTGTCTCAATCGCGCCGGGACGCCTGGCGGAAAGGGTCGGCATGATCAAGGCGGCAATTCGTCACGGTTGAAGCGTTGACGCCGCCCTCGCCTTTGCCCTAGATTTCTAGGTGTGAAGCTGTTCCGCCGGCGCAAACCCGACGCTCTGCAGGGCACGCTCGACCTGCTCGTCCTCAAGATCCTGAGCCGTGGCCCCCACCACGGATACGGCATCGCCGCCGACATCCAGGCGATCTCCGACGACCTGCTGCGCGTGGAGGAAGGCTCGCTCTACCCGGCACTGCACCGGATGGAACAGCTCGGCTGGATCGCCGCAGGGTGGCAGACGACGGCGAACAACCGGCGCGCACGCGTCTACCGGCTCACGCGTCAGGGCGAGAAACAGCTCGCCGAACAGCAGGAAAAATGGGCGCGCCTCACCAAGGGTGTCGGAAGAGTTCTGCGGTTCGCGTGAGGAGACGGCAATGGGTTGGATACGCAGACTGCAGGGGTCGTTCCCGTCTGCCGACGGGACGTTCGACGAGGAAGCGCAGTTCCACCTCGACGAACTGACCGAGGCATACATCGCGCGCGGTCTGTCTCCCGACGCCGCGCGCCGTGAGGCACGACGCCGGTTCGGCAGCGTGGCCGTCGCGCGTGACCGGACGGAGGACGCCGACCTGTTCCGCTGGCTCGACGACCTGCGTCGCGACGTTCTCTACGGCCTGCGGATGCTGCGGCGCAGCCCGGGGTTCGCGCTGCTCGCGATTCTGTGCCTGACGCTCGGCATTGGCGCCAACGCGGCGGTGTTCAGCTGGATTGAGGGCATCCTGCTGCGACCGTTTCCGCTCGTCGCCGAACAGGACCGGTTGTTCGCGGTGACCGGGACCGAGCGCGGAACGCCGGGCCACACCGACATGTCGTGGCCCGACTGGATGGATCTGAAAAGACGCAGCACCCTGGTGGACGCGTTCATCGCCGAGAAGATCACCGGTACGACGTTGAGCGTCGGCGATCGCGCCGAGCGCGCGCCCGGCAGCATCGTGTCGGCCAATTACTTCGACGCAATTGGCGTCCGTCCCGTCCTGGGGCGCGGCTTTCTGCCCGACGAAGACCGGGGACGCGGCGCGCACCCCATAACAGTGATCAGCTATCAGGGATGGCAGGAGCGTTACCACGGCGACCCGGCGATCATCGGCAGGACGCAGATGTTGAACGGTCTGCCGCACACGATCGTCGGCGTCGCCCCTCGAGGCTTCTACGGCACGTTCGTCGGCTATGCGTTTCAGTTCTGGGTGCCGGCGTCGATGCAGCCGCAGTTCAACGCCGGTGTCTACAAGCTGGAGGATCGCGGCGCGCGCTGGATCGAAGGATTCGTCCGGCTGAAGCCGGGGGTCACGATCGGACAGGCCCAGGCGGAACTCTCGGCCATCATGGCGCGGCTCGAGTCGGAGTATCCGGATACGAACCGCGGCCGCGGCATCCACCTCGACCCGCTGTGGCGCACGCCGTTCAACAACGCGGGCGCGATGGTTCCCACCCTCGGCGTCGCCCTCGGCATCGTGCTCACGGTGCTGCTCATCGCCTGCGCGAACGTGGGCAACCTCCTCCTCGTTCGCGCCTTCGCTCGGCAGCAGGAGATGACGGTCAGGCTGTCGATCGGCGCCGGTCGCGGCCGGCTCGTCCGCCAGATGTTGACCGAAGGACTGCTGCTGTCGATCATCGCGGCTGTCGCCGGATTCGCGCTCGCCCACTGGCTGCGCGACGGCGTTGCATTCCTGACGCCGCCGCGTGGAGGCACCGTGCTCAGGCTCCCTGGTGCGCTCGACTGGCGCGTGTTCCTGGCCGGCGGCGCAGTCTGCTGCATCGCGACCGTCATCTTTGCACTCGTTCCGGCGCTCGTCACCAGCCGTGTCGATCTGGCGGGCGCCCTCCGTGCGAGCGCTGCTTCGGTCGTCGGTTCCCGTCGGGCGGCGTGGCTGCGGTCGACCCTCGTCGTCGTGCAGATGGCGTTGAGCGTCGTGCTGCTGGTCGGTGCGGGACTGTTGATCAAGAGCTTCCAGGAAATCCGCGGTGCCGATCCCGGGTTTCGCACCGCAGGCGCGCTCACCACGACGATCGACGCATTTACTGCGGGCTACGACGCCCGACGCGCACGCGTGTTCCAGGATGAGTTGATCGATCGCGTGCGCGCGATCGGCGGAGTCCAGGCGGCCGATTTCTCCACCATGACGCCGTTCAGTTATGCGAGCCCGGCGTCGGCACCGATTGCGGTCGATGGGTACGTCCCGCCGCGCGATCAGCAGCCGGCCGCGGACTACAACACTGTCGGTCCCGACTTCTTCGCCGCGCTCGGCATCCCCATCGTGTCGGGACGCGCGTTCACGCGCGCCGACGACGAAGCCGCGGCGCCGGTCGCGATCGTCGATCAGACGATGGCCGCGCAGTTCTGGGCCGGCGCCGATCCCGTCGGCAGCCGCGTGCGCGTCAAAAACGAGTGGCGCCGTGTCGTCGGCGTCGCGCGATCGATCGCAGCGCGCAATCTGCTGGAAGCGCCCAGACCGTACTTCTACGTGCCGCTTCGGCAGAATCCGGCGGCGGTGGTCGGCCTCCACATCCGAACGCCGCTGACGCCGGCAGTGATCGCGCCCGCGCTGGTGCGCGAGATTCACGCGCTCGATTTGAACATCGCGCCGGGCGAGGTGATCACCATGCGGGAGCAGATGGCGCGCACGACGGCGCCGCAACGCATCGCGATCACGATGCTCATCGTGTTTGGCGGGTTGGCCCTCGTGCTGGCGGCGGTCGGCTTGTACGGCGTCATGGCCGCGACGGTCGCGCAGAGCACGCCGCAGCTCGCGCTGCGGATGGCGCTTGGCGCCAGTGCGTCGCACGTGCGACGTCTCGTGGTCGTCCGCGGGCTGGCGTTGACGGCGGTGGGCGCCGCCGTGGGTGTCGTCTTCGCATGGCAGACGACTCGGCTGATGGGCTACTTGCTCTATCGCGTGAGCCCGCGCGATCCGGCGATGTTCGGGGCGGCGGTCGCGGTCGTCGCGGTGGCGGCGCTGGCGGCCTGCATCGCGCCGGTGCATCGCGCCACGCGGACCGATCCGATCCAGGTGTTGCGGGCGTAAACCGCCTTCTGCAGGTATCCTGCGTTCGATGAAACTGTGTGATTCCAGAATTGCCGGCAGCCTCAGGTCGCGCGCCGGCTCGACCGGCGAATCACGGGCCGACGCGGAACCAGTTGAAGTTGCCCACACCACCGCTCGTTCCCGCCGCGTCGAACGAGACTCGCAGCACGTGTTGACCGGCTGTGAACGCGATGCCCGCCGTGGCGATCGTCGTCCACGACTGCCATCCGCCGGTATCGGGAACCGCGAGCGGTCCGGTCATGTCGGCGCCGTCCACCTCGACGTGGAGCTGGCCGCCGGTGCCGATGTTCGCGATGCGAATGGCCAACGGATACGTGCCGGCCGTAGTGACATTGACCGTGTACTTCAGCCATTCACCAGCTCTCGTTTTCATCACGTCGAATCCGCCGCCGGCGTCGGCTGACGTCTCGAGATCGACGTCCGTCGTGCGATAGACGTTACCGGTGTTGCCGGACGTGGTGTCGAAGTACGCGACCGACTGGCCCCCTTCGTCGAAGTTCTCCGCCTGCACGGTCCCGGGTACCGGTACCGCCGTTCCGCCGAATGGCGTATTCCCCGGCGGCGGCGGCGGCGGCGGCGGTGGCGGCGGCGGTGGTGGCGGCGGTGGCGGTGGCGGTGGTGGTGGCGGTGGTGGCGACGCCGTATCGAGACGGAACCAGTTGTAGTTCCCGACGCCGCCGCTCGTGCCGGCGGTGTCGAACGACACGCGGATCACGTGGCCGCCGGCGGTCACGCTGATGCCGGCGATTGTGATCGTCTGCCAGTTCTGCCAGCCGCCCGTATCAGGCACTGCGATCGGTCCGGTCTGGTCGACGCCATCGATCTCGACGTGGAAGCGCCCACCGGTGCCGATGTTCGCGATCCGAATGTCGAGCGAGTAACTGCCGGCCGCCGTCACGTTGACCGAGTACGTCAACCACTCGCCAGCCCTCGTCTTCATGACGTCGAAACCGCCGCCAGCGTCGATCGTCGTTTCGAGGTCGACGTCAGTCGAGCGGTACGCGCCGCCCGAGTTTCCGGGAGTGGTGTCGAAGTACGCGACCGACTGCCCACCCTCATCGAAGTTCTCTGCTTCGAACATGCCGGGGATCGAGGCAGGCGTCCCGCCGTACGCCGGCGATGGCGGTGGCGGCGGCGCATTGTTGACGATGACGCTGATTGCGGCGGCGGTCGCGGCGTGGTTTGCCACGTCTCGCGCAACGGCCGTTAACGTGTGCACACCGTTGACCGCCGCGCTGGTATCCCACGTAATCGTGTACGGGCTCGAGGTCAGTTCGGGGCCAAGATTCGTCCCATCCAGGATGAAGTGTACGCCGGCGATTCCGATGCCGCTGCTGGCGGTCGCCGACACGGTGATCGCCGTGCCCGAGACCGTCGCGCCGTTTGCCGGCGCCGTCATCGACACGGAAGGTGGCGCCGGCGTATTGTCGACGATCACCGTGATTGGGGCGGCGGTCGCGGCGTTGTTCGAGGCGTCTCGCGCGACGGCCGTCAGCGTGTGCACCCCATTTACCGCTGCGGTCGTATCCCACGTGATCGTGTACGGACTCGAGATCTGTTCGGGGCCGAGGTTCGTCCCATCGAGGATGAACTGGACGCCCGCGATACCGCCGGTGTCGCTGGCGGTGGCCGACACCGTGACCGCCGCGCCCGACACCGTCGCGCCGGCTGCCGGTGCCGTCATCGCCACGGCAGGCAGCGTCGTGTCCGCAGCCGTCGGGAGCGACGCAGTCACGACGTCGAACGTCGTCGTTCCTTCCGTCCAGATCAACCCGACCTGGCCAGCCGCTGCACGCGGATAGCCGGAAATGAAGTTGCGTGTCTGGCTGCCGCCATCCGTGCCAGGGACCGTTGCCCAGGGCGTCCATCCCGTACCGTTGAACAGGGTGAACAGGATCGAATTGGCAGGATCGCTGTTGATGCAGAACAGCCAGACGCTCGTGCCGTCGGTCGCTCCAAACAGACCCGCGCCGGCCTTCGGCACCTGTCCCGGGCCGAACACCGGCGGCGCAGCGGGCATCGACTGCCACACGTTCGACGCGGCAACATAAGTGGCGGCGTCGATGCCCGCCCCCGATGCGTCGCGGCGAAACGTGAAGATCACGTCCGTGCTGACCGGCACCAGCGTCCAGTCGTTCGCGTCGATTGTCGCGTTGGTCGAAAACACGTTGCCGTTGCCGCCGCCCGACCCCGCGACACTGGTCCAGGCGCCGTTGGCGCCGGACTTCTGGAAGCGCAGGTTCGTGAGCAATGGCTGCGCCACGGCGCCGTTGCTGTACACGGCGAGCATGGCGTTGGACGCCAGCGGCGCGAATGCGAGCGACTTGCATTCGAAGGTCATCGACTTGTCGATGACGGCAGTCGTATTCGGAGGGGACGCGCCGACTCTGTTGACGCCAAACCCGTTGATCCAGGTCGCAGCGACGTCCGCGTTCGTCGACCGGGCGACGTTGCAGTCGACTTCCTGATCCATCACGACGCTCGAATGATGGATGAAGCCGCCGGTCGAGATGCCGATGACGTTGCCCCACGACGAGTGAGTCGATCCGGCGCTCGGATTTCCCGAGCTCGCCGGTCCCTGCCACTGCGACGCCGCATTCGGCGACCCCGGGTTGTCCCACGATTCCCACTCGATGGCGTTCGCTCCGAGCCGCGCGCGGATGTGCCCGTTGGAGGACACCTGGCCGTCGAACGCCGTCGACGCGAACAGGTGCGCGTAGTCGGTGCCGCCGCTGCTCAGAACGGCGGCGGCCAGCGAGCGCCCGCCGGCGAAAACCGAATTGGTCGCGAACCCGGCGTTGGCGAGATGCGGGCTTGGGGCCGCTGCAGTCCACGTCGCGGTCGCGAGATTGGCCCCGCTGCTGTAGTAACTGCGCACTGTGTGATCGGCGAACGAGTCGTGCGCGGACGAGAGCGTGAAGAGCCACCAGACGCCGGCGTTCGGCGCGTAGACCAGGTGTGACTGTGCCGAATGGCCGGTGGCGTCGTTGAATGCCCCGGCGATGAGGCTCCCGACCTTCGTCGGCGCCGTGCCCGGCTGCATCGCGCCGGCGGTCGCGACCGCTGCCACGCGCGCGTCGGCCGCGATCACGGCGCAGGAACTGATCGCCAGGACGGCAAGCAGTGCTCGTACTCGGTCGAACGGCTGTCGGCCACCGAGGTTGAGCGGCGACGCGATCGCGCGACGGGTTGACTCGGTCATTGAAAACACCTCACGACACGTCGAGCGATCGACGGACAAAGCCCATGGCAAGCTGTTCGTGCGGAGAATGGGCCTGCAAGATGGAGCGCCGCCGCAGCTCTGAGATCGGCGGCGGCGGACCGTTCGGGCGTGTCGGGTGTCAACGCAGGGAAAGGTAAGGACTTCGGTCGACGAGGCGAGCGCGACGAATCTCTGATCTGGAAGCGTTCGGTCGCCGACCTTAGTCTGACACGCTCACCGAATCGCGACCAAAAGGCGCGCCCCGGGCAGACGTCATCTGGTAATCGTCTGCTGGGTGGACCAATCGGTCAGGATCGAAAAGGTTGCGCGTGCTACTGGCTCACGCCGTTGAATCCGTCGCACGACACGCTCGGGTTCCAGTTGGTGAACGTGCCGAGCGGATTGTCCTTCCACGCCCACACGTGCAGCGTGTAGAACGGCGGGAGTCCGAATCGGTTCGGCGCGTCGAAGAAGTGAAAGAGCTGGCCGTTCAGCTCGGGCGCATGGGCGTGATCCTTGTTCCAGTCCGCGGCAAGCACCAGATAGTCCGCGCCGGTGAGGCGCAGCCGTCCGTTCGACGTCGGCTCGTAGAGCAGAATTTCCGGCGTCCGCGCGTCGATCTTGCCATCCCCCACGAGCTTCATGTTCACGAAGTGGAGGCCCATCGCACCGTAGTCGCCGCCGCTGACACAGCCGAAGAGGAGCGCATAGTCGGGGCCGGCTTGCGACACGTCCTTGAAACGCTCGGTCACCTCGCGGACCGTTGCCACCAACTCGCTCGCCTGCTTTTTCTGCTCCGCGGTCTGCGGCGCCTGCGACATCACACCGTGGTCGTGATCCTGCGCCAGCAGGTGCACAGACGCAGGGCTCATCAACAGGAGCGCGCCGATCACGGAATACCCGAGCTGCATCACAAATTGTCCGACTTTCATCATTGAAACCTCCTCAACATCGATAAAGGAAACAGGGCCAAAAACCTTTCTGATGGAGATATCGAGAACCGTCGGAAAAAGGCGACAGCACCGTGAAATCGCGGGGCTCGGCCGTCGATAAAGAACCGGAAAAAGCGTGCCCGGCCCGTTGTAGTATCTAGTCTGAATTAGAGGGTTTAGCCGATGTGCGTGCGATCCGCTCCGACGCTGTGGCTCGCCCTGACGGTTTCCGCACTCAGCATCGGCGCAGCGCGTGACGCTGCGCCGCTCGCCGATGCCGTCCAGCACGGCGACACGCAGGCCGTGCTGTCGCTGCTGAAGGCGCGCGCCGATGTCAACGCGCCACAGAGCGACGGCGCAACGGCGCTGCACTGGGCGGCGTACCTGGACGCTGCGGACACGACCGCGCTGCTCATACGCGCCGGCGCCAAGGTCGACGCAGCGAACAACTACGGCGTGACTCCACTGGCGCTTGCTGCGGGCAACGGCAACGCAGCGATCGTCAATCTGCTGCTGAAGGGCGGAGCGGATCCGAACCGCACGGTGCGTGCTGGAGAGGCTCCGCTGATGCTCGCCGCGCGGGCAGGCCGCGCGGATGCCGTGAAGGCGCTCCTCGAGGGCGGTGCAAAGGTCGACGCGAAGGAAACCTGGAACGGGCAAACGGCCTTGATGTGGGCGGCTGCCGCCGGGAGCGGGCCGGTGGTGCAGGCGCTGATCGATCGCGGCGCAGATGTCCATGCGCGCTCCAACGCCGGCACGACGCCGCTCGTCTTCGCGGTGCGCCACGGCGACAGGACCGCCGTGCGCGCGTTGCTCGCAGCCGGAGCGGACGTCAACGCGAAGAGGCCCGACGGCGCGACGCCGTTGCTCGTCGCGGTGATCAACGGCCATGCGGATCTGGTCGACCTGCTGCTCGACCAGGGCGCCGATCCGAACGTCGAAGGCGGATCGACCGAGCTCACGGTGCAGGGCGTGCATGCCCGACCGATGGAGCTCAAGTATCGCAAGCTCACCAACAACGAGCGCGATTCCGAAGGCGTTACCAAAGGCAACATCTTCGGGAAGCCGCTGCACGCCGCCGTGCATGTCGCCAACTGGCACACCAGCGACCAGTTCATCGCCGTCAAGCTCGATCGCATCCGGGTGATCAACTCGCTGCTCGCGCACGGCGCGGACGTCAACGGCCGCATCACCATGGAAGAACCGCGGTGGTCCGGTGCGCGTTATCGCCGGCACCTCGCCGGCGCAACCGCGTTTCTCTTCGCGGCCAAGGCGGCCGACGTCGAGGTGATGCGGCTGCTGCTCGCCCACGGCGCCGATCCGATGATCGGCACTGAAGAGCGGATCACGCCGTTGATGGCAGCGGCCGGCATCGCCTGGGCCTCGAACCAGGACCGCGCGTCGGAGAGCCAGGTGCTCGAAGCGGTCAAGCTGATGGTGGATGAGCTCGGCGCCGATGTGAACGCGATCAGCGATCTCGGTGAGACCGCGATGCACGCGGCGGCCTATCGAGGCGCCAACAGCGTCGTGCAGTACCTGTTCGACCAGGGCGCGAAGCTCGACGTCGTCGCCATTGACGGACGAACGCCCCTGATCGTCGCTGATGGTGTCGAGTATGGGAATTCGTTCGCGGCACAGCCGCAGACGGCAGCATTGCTGCGGAAGCTTGGTGCAAAGGAAATGAGGTGCCCGCCTCCATGTGCCGCGGCGATCCCCGAAGGAAACGAGATCAAGCGATGACGGCACATCGCCTGGTGCAGGCCGCAGTGTTGTGCAGCGTCGTTTTCACTACTCGTGCGGTCCAGGGAACGGCCGCGTCGCCGCAGCCGGCGAGCCCCTCGCCACGCGCCGTGTTCGATACGTACTGCGTCACCTGCCACAACACGCGCATCAAGACGGCCGGCCTCGCGCTCGATGCGTTGGATGTGGAGCAGGTCGGCGCACACGCCGAGGTGTGGGAAAAAGTCGTCCGTAAGCTCAGGACGGGCGCGATGCCGCCGGCTGGCCGTCCGCGTCCCGACAAGGCGCTGTCGGACAGCGCCGCGTCGTGGCTCGAAGCGAGCCTGGATCGCGTGGCGCGCGAGCATCCCAACCCCGGCAGGCCCACGCTGCATCGCCTCAACCGCGTCGAATATCGGAACGCGATCCGCGACTTGTTCGCGCTCGAGATCGATCCGGCGTCGCTGCTGCCGGCGGATAGTGCCGCGTACGGCTTCGACAACAACGCCGACGCGCTGTCCCTGTCGCCGGTTCTCGCGGAGCGGTATCTCGGAGCGGCGGTGAAAATCAGTCAGATGGCGTTGGGGCGCGTGCGCGGATCACAATCGCCGGAGACGGTCTTCGTCCCGACCGATCGCAACCAGGGCACACGCTTGAGCGAGGATCTGCCGTGGGGATCGCGTGGTGGATTGGCGGTTCGCTACGACTTTCCCGCCGGCGGTGAGTACCTGTTCCAGCTGCGCTTGAAGGAGAGCGGCGCCGACGGCGGCATCATGGGCCTCACCACGGAACCGCAACAGCTCGATGTGAGCCTCGATCAGGCGCGTGTGTGGACGACGATCGTCGGCGGGCCGGAGATTGCGAAGGAGCGCGGGGACGATCGGACGAAAAAAGTTCTGGACGCGCTGCAGTTCCGCGCGCCGGTCCAGGCAGGCGCTCATCTCGTTCAGGCGTACTTCGTCCAGAAGACGTCCGCCTTCCTCGAAGACCTGTTCGACCCGTACTTGCGCCGCGATCCATATCGAGCCGGCAACGGCGAGCCCGGTATCTCCAGCCTGACGATTAGCGGTCCGCCTGCGTCCGAGGCCGCGGCGATCTCCGATTCGCCCAGCCGACGCCAACTGTTGGTGTGCAGGCCGGCCTCGGAGGCAGACGAGGCCTGCGCGAAACGCATCATCACGCATGTCGCGCGTCGCGCCTATCGGCGGCACGTGACCGACGAGGATCTCCAGATCCCGATGGCGCGATACCGTGATGGCGTGCGCGACGCCGGAAATGGTCCGGCGAGCTTTGAATACGGTGTCGAGCTCGCCCTGCGCAGCATCCTCGTGAGCGCGAACTTCCTGTTCCGCTTCGAAGGTCAACCGGACACTGCGGCACCCGACACGGCCTATCGCATCACCGACGTCGAGCTGGCCTCGCGTCTGTCGTTCTTCCTGTGGAGCAGCATCCCGGACGACGAGCTCTTGAGCGTTGCGGAGAAGAAGACACTTCACAATCCGGCGATCCTCGAACAGCAGGTGAAGCGGATGCTCACCGACCCGCGCTCGGATGCGCTGGCGAGCAATTTCGCCGGGCAGTGGCTGCACGTCCGCAACGTGGCGGGCTTCAGACCGAGTCCGGAGTTGCTGTTTCATTTCGACGACAACCTGCGTCAGGCGTTCGAGACTGAGACGTCCCTGTTCTTCAGCAGCATCGTGCACGAGAACCGGAGCGTGCTCGACCTGCTGGATGCCGACTATACGTTCCTGAACGAGCGTCTGGCCCAGCACTACGGGATCGCCGGCGTCCACGGCGAGCGGTTCCGGCGCGTTCCGCTGCCCCCCGACAGCGTGCGCCGCGGGCTGCTCGGCCAGGGCTCGATCCTGACCGACACCTCGCGCGCGAACCGGACATCGCCGGTGATTCGCGGCAAGTGGATCCTGGAAAATATTTTCGGCACGCCGCCGCCCGCGCCGCCCGCCAACGTGCCCGAGCTGAAGGACGAACGAGATCCGGCGAAGATTCTCCCGATGCGCGAGCAGATGGCGCAGCACCGCGCCAACCCGGTATGTGCGAGCTGTCATGCGCAGATGGACCAGTTGGGTTTCGCGCTCGAGAATTTCGACGCGATCGGCGAGTGGCGCGAGGTCGATGCGGCCGGCTCGCGGATCGATCCGACGGCGAAGCTTCCTGACGGGACGACGTTCACGGGTCCGGTGGAGCTTCGCAAAGTGCTGCTGACCCATGCCGACGATTTTCTGACGACGCTGACCGAGAAGCTGCTGACGTACGGGCTCGGGCGAGGGCTCGACGCCGCCGACGCGCCGGCCGTTCGTCAGATCAAGCGCACCGCTGCAACCACGAATTACCGCTTTGCCTCGCTCGTGCAGGGCATCGTCACGAGCACGCCGTTTCAGATGAGGATGGCGCAGGACCGGGCGAACTAGGATGAACGTATCGCGAAGGCTTCAGCCGAGCGTTCAGTCCGAGCACGAGAGGGTATCGAGATGATCATCACGAAGATCGCGTTGCCCCGGCGCACGTTCATTCGCGGCATCGGCGCGACGCTGGCGCTGCCGCTCCTCGATGCGATGGTGCCGGCGATGTCGGCCCAATCGAAGACCGCGAAGGGCGCTCCTCGATTCGCGGCGATCTACGTCGGCAACGGCGCGAACATGAACGACTGGACGCCTTCCGCCGAAGGGGCCGGTTTCACGTTCTCGCCAATCCTGAAGCCGCTCGAGGCCTTCCGCGATCGGACGCTCGTCTTCACGGGCCTCGACAACTTCCAGGCGACGGATCAGGGGGACTCGGGCGGCCAGCATCCCAGGGCGGCGCCGGCGTTCATGAGCTGCGTCCACCCGAAGCAGACCGAAGGCGCGGACGTGCAGGCCGGCACGACCATCGATCAGCTGATCGCCCGGCAGATCTGTCGCGACTCGAAGCTCACCTCACTGGAGGTGGCGGTGGATCGCAACGACGTCGTCGGCGCCTGCGATCACGGTTATGCCTGCGCGTACATGAACTCGATGTCGTGGAAGAGCCCGACGATGCCGCTGCCGTCGGAGACCAGTCCACGTTTCGTCTTCGAACGGCTGTTTGGCAGCGGGGACAGCGCCGAAGCGCGTGCGGCGCGGAGCCGGGAAGACCGCAGCATTCTCGACGGGTTGGCGGAGGAGATTGCCAGCCTTCGACGAAAACTTGGCCGCCGCGACGGCGTCAAGCTGGCGGAGTACCTCGATGCGGTTCGCGACGTCGAGCAGCGCATCGCGAGGAACGAATCTTTGAACAGCGATTTCGAGATACCGGAGCGTCCGGTCGGTGTCCCGGACACGTTCAGGGAATATGCCGAGCTGATGTTCGATCTCCAGGTGCTGGCGTTCCAGGCGGACATCACGCGCGTGAGCACGTTCATGATGGCGCGTGAAAACGTCAACCGCTCGTATGGCGAGATTGGCCTGCCCGAGGCGCACCATGCGATGTCCCACCACAGTAACAATCCGGACAAGATGGCGGTGTACTCGAAGCTCAATACCTATCACGTCGACACGCTCGCCTATTTCCTGACGAAGCTTCAGGCGATCTCCGACGGCGACGGAACGCTGCTCGACCACTCGGTCGTGCTCTATGGCGGCGGCATGAGCGACGGCAACACACACAACAACTACAACGTGCCGGTGGTCGTCGTCGGCGGACGCGACCAGCAGCTGAAGGGCAATCGTCACCTCAAGTATCCGAAGGGCACGCCGCTGGCGAATCTGTCGCTGAGCCTGATCGAGAAGTTCGGCGTCAACGTCGAGAAGTTCGGCGACAGCACCGGCAGGCTGGATCTCCTGTCCGGCGTCTAACACTCGGGCGAATCGGCACCGTCGGTGCCCGCAAGGCGCGCACTGCGTGGCAGGCGACGCGACAAAAGTCGACTGCCGATCAGCCCGAGACGTGCGGTGGTCGTCAGGACACCCACCGCACGCACCACCGGCGCCCGGTGTCGGTTTCTCCGGCTATTGCATTCCGAAGGTCCCGCCGCCGACGATCGCGCCGCCGATCAGGATCTTGACGGCGTAGGTTCCTGACGCGAGCGAGTCCGTCGAAAGGTTGTAGACGTACTGGCACGCGGTCGCATCCACTTTGAAATTCGGGCCGCTGTCTGCTGCCAGCGGATAGGTGCTGAGCGTGACCGGTCCGACGGCGATGCCAGCCGTTTTGAACAGGCCGATTGTGGCCGGCACGAGATCGCACGTATTCGCACCGCTGTAGGTCAACGTGAACTTCACCGGCACAACCCCGCGGTTGCTTTTGAACACGCTGGTGCCGTCGGCCCGTATCGGCGGCTGCACGATCGCCGCATACGGCGACGGATCCAGATGAAACGATCCAACCGCGCTCGCGCTCGCGTCGTACGCGACGTCCAGAATTGTCTGCCGCGCGAACGTCGCGCGAACGGTGTGGTCGCCGGCCGCGAGCAACGAGGGATCGTACGACAGCGTCGCGACGCCGTCCGTACCGCTCGTCGTGACGGCCGCCGCCACGCCGTCCACTGACCATGCGATCGCGGCGCCCGCGACCGGAGCCGCGCTGTCTCGCTGCATGAGCGCCGCCGTGACCGTCACCGGCCCTGGCGAGCCGGCGGTGAGCGATGCCGGGTTCACCGCGCCGAGCGTCAACGTCGTCGGGTACAAGGTGAGCTCGAAGGCACCGCTGTCGCAGGCGTCGCCGCTCGGTCGCGGCGCCCCGCGCTGATCGGTGGTCAGGCCGTCCGCGACACACGCATCGAACGGCACCCTGTCGACTGCCGGGCTCGTGGCGAGGAGCGCGATCGTGAGCGTCGAACCGCCGTTGCCCTGCAGTCCATTCGGACTCAGGCCCGCCGCGACGCCGTTCAGATCGCCCGCCTGTGTGAAGAATTCCGCGCACGACGCATCGTCAGAGATGTTATTGCCATTCGAGACGATGCTGGTGTTGAAGTAGGTGTAGCAGTTGGCACCTGAGGCACCGGCCACGAAGATCGAGTTGCGCACGGTCGTGATGGTGTAGAGGCTCATGATGTTTCCGCCGCTACGCGACGTGTTGTTCGCGAACGTGCTGCTGTTGATCGACACCGGGCTGGAATTGGAATGGATCCCGCCGCCGCCAGAGCAGCCGCCGAAATCACAGGTCGAGGTGTTGTTCGCGATCGTGCTGTTCTCGATGATCACTCTGCCGCCGCCTGTATAAATGCCGCCGCCGTCCCAGACAGCGACATTGGAATCGATCGTGCTGCCGACGATGCTGACGAGCCCGATTCCCAATCCGCCGTCATGAATCGCGCCGCCGGCCCCACCGTGGACGCCGTTTGCAACGTTGCCCGAGAGAGTGCTCGCGTTGATCAAGAGCGTGGCGTCATGATTGTCGATCGCGCCGCCGACCGACGACGAGTTGCCGGACAGGGTCGCGTGATCGAGCGTCAGCGTCGACCCGGTTTCGCTGTAGATCGCGCCCGCTCGGTACTCGGCAAAATTGTTCGAAACGAGACTGCGAGCCAGCGTCAGCGTGCCGCTGTTGAAGATCGCTCCGCCGAACATCGTCGCCGCATTCGATGACACCACACAATCGGTCAGGGTAGTGCGGCCGCCGTTGAGAATGCCGCCGCCGTAGTCGCCATGACCGTTGCTGATCGTGACGGCGGCGATCGACACCGTCGTCCCACTCTCGATCGTGATCACCCGCGACGAACCGCTGCCCACAAGTGTCAGATTGGCTGCGCCGGGGCCGACGATCGAGAGGTTCGTGCGCACCGCCAGCGGTCCGCCAGTCAGCGTGATCACACCGCTGACGCTCACCTGGATCGTGTCTCCGGGCGCCGCGCTGACGATCGCATCGCGCAGCGAACCGGGTCCGTGATCGAACGTATTGCTAACGACCAGCGTGTTGCCGGAAACCGGCGTCGCGAGCACGAGGCTCGAGGTGATCAGAGTGACGCCAGCGAGGGTTGCGATGGTACCGCGTCTCGACATCTCCATTGCTCCCCGCGAAAAGCCGACACCGCACAATCCTGTAACGAGGTCAACGGATTGCGCTCATCGGGGCTACAGGTCGACGCGCTTTTGCACTCGGCGCGTCGTCTGGCTGCGAGGAACATGCCGCGGCTGGAATGTGCCGACCGTATCACCATCAACGCGGTTGCGCTGACGTCGTGGACCTGATCGATGCGGGCGTCGTCCTTCTCGGTGCCGCGTGGGTCCGTTCCCGCGCGTCCCAAACTTCGGTCGTCCCGCCGTCTTCGTGGATCTGCGTCGCGCGATAGTCGCCGTACGGTTGAACGTGGATCGCCTGAGTTGATGCGAATCGGCAGGCCGAGCTCGGTTCGCCGCGTCCGAGCTCGCGTCATCACATCGCTACCTGAATCGCCGGGCGCGGACTTCGATGTCGCGCCTGGTTGATTTGACGTCGATCGTGCGCAGCTGGCCAGGAGCGGACGGCGCCCCCCAGTAGCCGAGCAGATAATAGCGACTCGATTCGCGCCAGATCCGAGCCGTGGCTTCGGCAAAGTCGTTGGAGTTCCGGAGGACGTCGCCGCCGGTGAGACGGACGAGGCCCAGGCCGCTCGGTCCCGACGCGTGCGTGAGCCCCGTTGGATCGACCTCGTACACGCCGACGTTCGCCCGCGCTGCAGCCGACAGGGCCGCGACCCACGCCTTCCGAAATTCGTTCGTCGAGCTGGAGACCGGCTCACGGACATCGCAGACCGATGGCAGCCCCAGGCAGACCACCGCCTTCCGCCGATGCTCGATCGGCTGGAGTTGCTCCGCAATCCGCGCCACTGCCTCGAGAACCGCGATCGGCGTGTCACGCGACGAATAGGGCACGGCGCCGCCGTGGTATTGGTCGATGCGCTCACGAGCGGTTTCGACATCGCCGTAGGCCTCGTCTCGCGACCGCGACAGGCGAACGACCGCCACTTCGTCGGCGGCATCCATCGGCGACAGCAACAGACGGCCGATCTGCCGCATCGGCGACGTACCGCTGCTCGGCACACCCTGATCATCCATCAGCAACACGACCGAACGCTCTTCGTCGCGAATCCCGCGCGCGGTCACAGGCGTGAACGTCTCGATCGTCACCGGTTTGCCGCTGTCTTTCACCTCGAGGTCATGCAGTGAGACGTCGCCGACCGGCAGCCCGCGGCGATCCACTGCGACGACATCGAGTTCAACGAACTCGGTCGCCGTGTTCTGAAGCGCAGCGGCGAGAATCAACGCGGGAAAAACGGCTGCCTGCAACGGTTCAGTCCTGCGGCCGGCGCTACCGATCGGGTCCGCCGCCGCGGCGGCCGCGTCCTCCAGGCAGCCCGATCGTCGGCTCTTCGGTGCTGTTCCCGCGTCCGCGCGCCGGCGGCGTCCAGCCGTCGAGCGACGGTCCGTTCTGCACGAACCGGACATCGGCACTCAGGGGGTTGCCGGTGAGATACTGAGCGCCCGCGTTGCCCCAGAACTTCCCGGCATGGAGCGTCGCGTTGCGGCTCACGGTCAGCAGCGACTGATATCGCGGGTCGCTCTGCGCCCATCCGGAGAAGCGCGACAGATCGTTGTTGCCCTGGATCACCACGTCGACGCCGAACGTGCTCGCGATCTCGTCCGCGTTGATGATGCCGTCGAGCGTCTCGATCATCACGACGACGAGCATGTTGTCGTTGTAGGTGTTCTGGTAGCCGCCCGGCACGTCAGCCCAGATCCTGGCTGCCTGTCCCGCGCCAGAGCTGCGGCGGCCGAACGGCGGAAAACGCGAGTACCGTGCCGCTTCCAGCGCCTGGTTGCCGTCGCGCATGGTCGGGAAGATCAGGCCGATTGCTCCGAGGTCAGTCGCTTTCTGGATGCTCGATTCGAGCTGATCGGGCATGCGGATCATCGGGGCGGCACCGTCGGCGCCCGGGCAGGCGGCAATCATCTTCGCGACGTTGTCCCACGACATCGTGCTGTGCTGCATCTCGAACCACACGAACCCGTAGTGCTTGCGCACTTCGCAGTAGAACTCCGGATCGAACGTACTGATCGTGTAGCTGGTGACCTGCTTGTCGCCGAACAGCAGCTCCTTCGCCTTGTTGTAGAACGGTCGCTTGTAGCTGGCGCTGACGTACGACCTGGTCACCGGGCCCCAGCCACGCGAGTCGACAGACACCGGGTCGGAACCCCAGACGCCGGTCACGAGATTCCCCGGGCCGATCACCGGAGCGTCGGAGCGGCCGCCGCCGCGACCACTCTGGCCGCCGCCGCGGGCTGCAGGCGTCTGGCCTGGAGACTGTCCACCACCGGCTGCCCCGCCGCCGCCCTGCCGGGCCTGTATCGTGCCGAGCGCGACACACACGAGCACCAGGACGCCCGCCGGAATGATCGAATGCCTCCTCATTACTGCCTCCTTCTGCTCGACGTGCGACGTCGAGGTCTCAGGGGTTGCTTCCGTGATTCGCTGCGAAGGACGACCATGGTATCGATTCGAATGTGCGGCAGTGGCGCCGCCAGTCGAGGAAATTCGCGGGGCGACAGCGGCACCCTGGCAGCCGCGTCAGACGGAGCCGGCAGTTGATGCCGTAAATCCAGAACAGGCGTTGTGGATGGTCGAAGGGCGGCGGCCTCAGCAGAACGCCATCGGCGACGCCGAACATCGCCGTGTTCGCACCGATGCCGGGCGCAAGGGTCAGGAGGGCTGCACAGGTGAACCCCGGACTGCGGCGCAGCATGCGCCATCCGAAGCGCGTGTCAACGAACAGGTCAGCGAGCCACGGCACGCGAAGATGTGCGAGCATCGCGTGAAGCCATTCCTCCGGGTCAGCGGCG
>DATFXR010000598.1:0-7606 GCA_035315685.1 Vicinamibacterales bacterium
CGCGCTGCAGAACAACTTCCTGCTCGACGGCGTGGACAACAACAGCATCTCGGAGAACGTCCAGGAGCTCACCTCCCAGGTGTCGCGCCCGTCGGTCGACGCGATCCAGGAGTTCAAGGTCGTGACGAGCCCGTACTCCGCGGAGTACGGCCGGTCGCCGGGCGCCGCCGTCAGCGTGTCGACCAAGTCGGGCACGAACACCTTCCACGGCACCGGCTACGAGTACTTCCGGAACGACTCGATGGACTCGATCGACTACTTCTCGCAGCGCGCCGGCGCATCGGTGCCGAAAAACAATCAGAACCAGTACGGCGGGAACCTTGGCGGCCCGGTGGTGAAAGACCGCGGCTTCTTCTTTACCGACTATGAGGGCACGCGGATCACGCGCGGCGTGACGCGCCTCACGCGCGTTCCGACGGCCGATGAGCGCGCCGGCATCTTCACGTCAGCCGTCCGCGATCCGCTCACCGGCCTGCCGTTCCCCAACAATACGATTCCGCAGAATCGGATCGATCCGTACGCGACCTCGATCATCAACCTGGTGCCGCTGCCGAACCAGCCCGGCGCCAACAATTTCTTTCGCACCGGCGATCTCGTCGACAACGCCGACCGGTGGCTGGGCCGCGCCGACTGGACGCCCGAGTCGGGCAATACGATCTTTGGCAGGTACATCTACTCGAATCGCACACGCCAGATCCCTGGCGCGTTCGGCGGCGTCGTCGACGGCACCGGGACGTCGGCGTTCGGCAACCAGACGATCAAGACCAACGCGTTCGTCGGCGGATGGAACCGGATCTTCTCGGGGAACAAGGTGAACGAGTTCCGCCTGTCGTGGTCGCAGGCCACCTCGGATGCGGTGCATCAGCCGTTCGGTGTCGCGCCACCGGCGGCGGCCACGATTCCGGGCTCGGTCACCGATCCGCTCGTGGCTGGCGGGCTGGCGGGCATCACGATCGACGGCTACTTCGGAGGCTCCGGACTCGGCCGGATCGGGTCGCCGGACTTCCTGCCGAAGTTCCAGCACACCAACCAGTTCGAATTCATCGATACGATGTCCTGGTTGCGCGGCGATCACTCGATCAAGTTCGGCGCCGACATCATCGCGCCGATGATGAATGACTACATGGATATCCCGGCGACGCGCGGCTCGCTGCGCTTCCGCACCTCGTTCACCGGCAATGCGATGGCCGACTACCTCCTCGGCTACGTGTCCGACCTGCAGATGTCGAACGTGTTCGTTGCTGACCAGCGGCATCATGCCGAAATGTTCTTCGTGCAGGACGACTGGAAAGTGGACGCGCGGCTGACCGTCAACCTCGGCCTGCGTTACGACTTCATGACGCCGGCGCTCGAAGCGACGAACCAGCAGACCAACTTCAACCCGGCGGGCACCGGGTCGCTCGTGTTCGCCACGGACGGATCGCTCGCGGAGCGCAGTCTGGTGAACCCGGACCGCAACAACTTCGCGCCGCGCGTCGGCGTGGTCTACAAGCTCGACGACAGGACGATCCTGCGCGGCGGCTGGGGCATCTTCTACAACCTGTTCGATCGCGTCGGCAGCGAGGATCAGCTGGCGCTCAATCTGCCCGGGCTCGTCAACAAGACGATCACGCAGACGTCGGGATCGCCGGTATTCTTCCTGCAGCAGGGATTCCCGGCCGGATTCCTGAACCCGCCGAATCTCGATCCCGCGGCGGGGCAGCTGAAGGCGGTGCGGCTGCGGTCCGTCGACCAGAACGACCCGAACACGATGACGAGCCAGGCGAGCGCCGGCATCCAGCGCGACCTCGGCAACATGGTGCTGTCAGCCGATTTTGTCTATTCGCGCGGCTCGAATCTCGCGACGCTGATCAACCTGAACCAGCCGCTTCCGAACGCGGCGGGAAACAACGCGCTCGGCGTGCTGCCCTATCCGAACTTCGGGTTCATCGAGTGGCGCGCAGACAACGGACGGTCCGACTACAAGGGCATCGACCTCGGCCTCGAAAAACGCTACGCGCGCAACTACGCGTTCGGCGTCGCGTACACGCTGGGCAAGTCACAGGACAACGCCTCGGAACAGCTCACGACGCAGGGATCGAACGCGTTTCCGCAGAACTCGCGTGATTTCGAGCCGTGGTTCGGCCCGAGCGACTACGATGTCCGTCATCGTTTCAGCGCGAATTTCGTCTGGGGGCTGCCGCTCGGCACCAACGCGTTCGCGAAGGACTGGACGGTGTCGGGGATCTACAGCGCGCGCACCGGCCGTCCGTTCACCGTCAATCAGGCCGGCAACAACGTCGGCACGAACATGACCGGTCTGCCCAACGTCACCGGCGATCCGTCCGCGCCTGGACCGAAGACGGTCGATCAGTGGTTCAACACGGCGGCGTTCACAGCCATCCCCTCGGGCACGTTCGGCAACGAGCTGCGCAATCAGCTGACCGGGCCGGGGTTTCAGAACCTCGATCTGACGGTGCAGAAACAGATTCGCACGGGCCCGACCGGGATCACGCTGCGGTGGGACATCTTCAACGTGTTCAACACGGTGAACTTCGGATTGCCGAACAGAGACATCAGCGCGGCAGCGACGGTCGGCACGATCTCGAGTCTGGCAAGCGACGCGCGGACGATGCAGATCGCCGTGCGCTTCGTGTTCTGAGAAGTTTCCCACAGGGGGGTCGGGAATAGTTTCGAGATTTCCACAAGGGGTCGGGAACAGTTTTGTGGCCGGATTCTGGCCTGGAATCCGAGAAGATCGCGAAACTGTTCCCGACCCCCTGTGGAAAAGTGGCGGTCAGCGGCGATCGGAAATCGCTCTTGCACTCGCGGTCAGCGGCCAGCGCGTTTTTTTGGAGCAATTTGCGGCTCGCGTGTCGTGAGGCAGCAGGAAAACTGTTCCCGACCCCCTGTGGAAAAGTAGAAACGATTCCCGACCCCCCTCTGGCTACTCCGACTCCCCGATCCGACGTCCGCTCGCCGCGTCGAACGTCGTCACGCGATTGCGTGGGAGCCGGACCCATACCGATTGACCCGGTTCGAACCGTCGATCGGCCCCAACTCGCGCGACGAGGCGCTGCGCCTGGAACTCGAGGGTGAGCAGCGTCTCGTTGCCCATCGGTTCGACGACGATCACGTGCGCAGGTTGCGCGGTTTCCGTCGCCTCGGCGGAGACCTCGACATCCTCCGGGCGGATGCCGAGCCGGACGCGCGTGCCGTTGACGGACTCGTCGATCAGATTCATCGGTGGACTGCCGAGAAACGTCGCGACGAACGTGTTCGCCGGACACCGATAGAGATCGAGCGGCGATCCGGTCTGCTCGATCGAGCCGCCCCTCATGATCACAATCCGGCTGCCGAGAGTCATCGCCTCACTCTGATCGTGCGTGACGTAGATCATCGTGGTACCGAGCTCGCGGTGCAGACGCTTCAGCTCGCTCCTCGTCTGCAGCCGCAGCTGCGCGTCGAGATTCGAGAGCGGCTCGTCCATCAGATAGACGGTCGGATTCCGGACGATCGCGCGCGCCAGCGCGACACGCTGCTGCTGACCGCCGGACAGCTGCGCCGGCTGGCGCCCGAGCAGATCGGCGAGGCCGACGCGCGTCGCGGCGTCACGGACGCGTCTGTCGATGTCGTCGCGCGCGGTCCGGCGGGTCCGCAGTGGAAACGCGATGTTGTCGAAGACGGTGAGGTGGGGATACAACGCGTAGTTCTGAAAAACCATTGCGACGTCGCGCTCGGCGGGGTCGAGCGCATCGACTCGACGATCGCCGATCCAGATCGCGCCGCGGTCGAGCCGTTCGAGGCCGGCAACGAGGCGCAGCAGCGTCGTTTTGCCGCAGCCGGAGGGGCCGAGGAGCACCAGGCATTCACCGGCGTTCACGTCGAGATCGATCGCGTCCGCTGCGACGTGCGCGCCGAACCGTTTCGTCACCTGTTCGAATCGAACGCGCATCGCCAGGCAGCCGGACCGCATTCGGTGGGCGCCGCAGTATACTCCGGCGATATGGGCGCATCCGACCTGCGCTGGGAGGTGATCGGAATCGGCGAGAACTCCGTCGATTTCGTGAACCTGTTGCCCGGCTATCCGCAGCCGTACGGCCCCGCCGCGAAGATGCGCATCCGCGAACGGCGCGTGCTGTGCGGAGGCCAGATGGCAACGGCGATGTGCGCCTGCGCCAGCCTCGGCCTGCGCGCCAAGTACGTCGGCGTCACCGGCACTGACGACAACGGCCGGCGCATTCGTGCCGAGCTCCGCGGCCGCAACGTCGACGTCACCGATCTCGTCATCCGCGATGTCGAGAATCGATTCGCGGTCATTCTCGTCGACGAGAACACCGGCGAGCGCATCGTGCTGTGGGATCGGGACGAGGGATTGCGGCTCCGCGAGCAGGAGCTGCCGATCGCGGCGCTGGCGGCGGCGAGAGTCGTCCACGTGGACGATGTCGACGCGGACATCGCGATCCGCGCGGCGGGGATCGCCAGGGACGGCGGCGCGCTGGTCACCAGCGATATCGATCGCGTCACCGATCGGACCGCGCAACTCGCGGCCGCGGTCACGCATGCGATCTTCGCCGCGCATGTGCCGCCGCACCTCGCCGGCACGAACGATCTGGAAGCGGCGTTGCGCGCCCTGCACGGCACCTACGGCAACGTCGTCGTCGTGACGATGGGAGAGCACGGGGCGATGGCCTATGACGGCAGCCGGATTCATCGCGAGCCGGCGTTTCCCGTGCATGCCCTGGACACGACCGGCGCCGGGGACGTCTTCCGCGGCGGGTTCATCTATGCGCTCGTGCGCGGCATGCCGATCGACGAGGCGCTGCGGACGGCGAATGCGGCCGCCGCGGTGAGCTGCACGCGGCTCGGCGCCCTGAACGGCGTCCCCACGCTGGACGAAGTCCGCGAGCTGATGGCGGCGAATGTTCGCGGCTGAAGCACTCGCGCTGGTCGTGCTCGCGGCGACGGCGGCTGCGCCGCCAGACGCCTACGAGCAGACCTTCGAGCTGGCGACCGGCGGCGAAGTCGTTGCGACCGTCCACGCGGGATGCACCGCATGCGCATGGGGCGAGACGGGTCGCGAAGCAGCCGCGCTCCGTCTCTCCATCGACGGCGCGTATTCCCAGCATCTGCTGCTCGCGCGCGGCGAGACGCCGGCCGAATACCGGGTCACCCTCGGCACGCTCGCGGCGGGGAGGCATCGGCTGTCGATCGAGCGCGACGCCGCGTTGAGCGCGAAGGACGCCGGACCTGCGACGATCTCGGTCGACGCGCTTCACCTGATTGCCGATCCGGACCAGGCGCTCGCACAGTCGATGGCGCCGATCCTGTTCGCGCGCGCGAACACCGTCGGCAAATTCACCGACCTTCCGATTCTGATGTGGTACGAGATCGCACCGACCGATCGCGGCCGTCAGTTCCGCTATTCGGTGATCTTCACCAACGAAGACGGCGGGACGGCGACCGATCGGCTGATGGCGACCTGGGGCCGGACTACGGACATCGAGTACGTCTACGGCGTCGAGCTCGACGCATCCGGCCGCATCGTATCGGAGCAGTTCCAGGGACCTGGCCACGAGTTCCCGCCGTTCAGCGGCAGGCACGAAGCGCGGCACCCGCTGCTGTGGGTCTCGACTGACAACAACATGGTCAGCGAGTCAGGCACCTCCACGATCCGCTACGCGCCAGCGCCCGAGCCGTTCGATCTCACCAACGTCTCGCGCGAGGCCGTGATGGACCGTCACCCCTGGAGTTACGCGCTCGCGTCCGAGGAGATGAAACGCGAGCACAAGATCGCAGACGAAGGACCGGGCCACAACACGATTCCCGACCCGCGCCGTTATGTCTACCTCGAGGCCTGTGGCGAGGTCGGCGACGCGGCGATCGCGTTTGCCGTCAGCGCCCGCGGCACGTGGATCGCCTCGGATCGCGGCGTCCGCGAATACCGGATTGTCCGCGACGGCTGTTTTCGCGCGGCGATCCCGCTGCCGGCTGGCATCCGTGCCGAGGACCTCCGCGCGCTGCGCGTGATGGCGTACACCCGCGCGCCGGCCAGGGGCCGACCCGCCGTCCACTCTCGCGATCCCGTGATGCTGAGACGCGTCAACACCGTGTTCATGCTGGACGAGCGCTATCAGCCGGGTCCGCCGATCCTGAGGTGGCAGGGAGCGGCGGCGATTCACGCCGACGGCACGCCGTTCGACTTCCCGATCAGATGACCGCGCTGGCGCCGGTGCTCGAGATGCGCGGCATCCGGAAAGCGTTTCCCGGAGTGGTCGCGCTCGACGGAGTCGATCTGGCGCTGCGCGCCGGCGAAGTGCACATGCTGCTCGGCGAGAACGGTGCCGGGAAGTCCACGCTGATGAAGATCCTCAGCGGCGCCTATCGTCGCGATGACGGCGAGATTCTGATCGGCGGTGCCCGCGTGGACATCGAGAGTCCCCGTGACGCGCTTGCGCGCGGCATCCGCGTGATCTATCAGGAACTGACGCTGGTGCCGCAGCTCTCGGTCGCCGAGAACATCTTCCTCGGCGCCCTTCCCGCACGCCGGTTCGGCGTCGTCGATCGGCGTGCGCTTCACGCGCAGACGGCACGGTTGCTCGCGGACCTCGGCATGGCGATCGATCCGCGAACGCGCGTCGGTCGGCTTGGTCTCGCGCAGCGGCAGATGGTCGAGATCGCAAAGGCGCTGGCGGCAGACGCCGCGGACCCCGGCGCGGCGGTTCTGGTGATGGACGAACCGACCTCCGCGCTGACGGCGCGTGAGGTCGAGCAGCTGTTCGAACTGATTCAGCGGCTCTCATCACGCGGCGTTGCGATCGTCTATATCACGCACCGCATGGACGAGGTGTTCCGCATCGGACGGCGTGTCACGGTCCTGCGCGACGGCCGGGTGGTCGCGACGCGCACGCTGAACGAGGTCAGCGTCGCTGAGCTCGTTCGCATGATGGCGAACCGCGACCTGACCGATCACTTTCCGAAAGTGCGCGCCGCGCGCGGACCGGAGCTGCTGCGCGTCGAGGGCCTCTCGCGGCGTGGCGCGCTGCACGACGTCAGCTTCACGCTGCATGCTGGAGAGGTCCTCGGGGTCGCCGGCCTGCTCGGGTCCGGCCGCACCGAGCTCGCGCGTGCGGTCGCAGGCGCGGACAGGTACGACGCCGGCGAGGTACGCGTGTCGGGACGCGTTGCGAGATTCCGCGGTCCCGCGGATGCGATCGCATGCGGCGTCGGACTGCTGCCAGAGGATCGAAAGGCCGAAGGCCTCGTTGCTGGACTGACCGTTGCCCGCAACATCGCGCTGCCGCACGGTCGCCGCCTGGCGAGGTGGGGCGTGCTGTCGGCCCGCTGCGAAAGCGACCTGGCGGGTCCGATCACTGCGGAACTGCGGATCAAGGCGACGCCGGTGCAGTCGGTGCGGCTGTTGAGCGGCGGCAATCAGCAGAAAGTCGTGCTCGGCAAGTGGCTCGCGGGCCGCATGCGCGTGTTCATCTTCGACGAGCCGACGCGCGGCGTGGACGTCGGCGCCAAGGTCGAGATCTACAACCTGATGAATCGCCTCACCGCGCAGGGCGCGGGCATCATCATGATCTCGTCCGAGCTGCCGGAGCTTCTCGGCATGAGCGATCGC
>DATFXR010000599.1:0-8219 GCA_035315685.1 Vicinamibacterales bacterium
GCCGTCGTGGCTGTACGACGCCGGCGATGCGTGACGGGCGTCTGGCGCGGCGACGAGCACGTCGTGGCCGGCGGCGCGCAGCCGGCGGCACAGGCCCTCGACGTACACCTCGGTGCCGCCGACGCTGTCGGGGAAGTACCAGCCGACCAGGTGCGCGATCTTCACACTGTGACCGGCGTGCCGGCGTGCGGACTCCGATGCGGACGCCGCAGATAGCGCGCCCAGTCCGCAGGCGTGAGGCCGGCGTGCTCGAGAATCGCGACCGCCGAGGCGATCCGTCCACGCCTCAGATGACGGTACACGCCGCGCGCCTGGACCCAGGCGAAGTTGCGCCGTGCGGTTTCGAGCGCGTCGCCGGCCAATGGGCAATCGGGCGAATTCAGCGTCCGCCACGCGGTCCCGGCCGCCCGTGCAAACGCGAGATCGTTGGCCGGCTTGGCCCCTTCCTGTTGCGCGTGGACGCGGTAGTGGAACAGATCGCCCGGCACGAGCAGCACGTTCACGCGCGCGCAGGCGCGAATCCAGAACAGGTAGTCGGCCGAATGCGCGACGTTCTCGAATCCGCCGAGCTCGCGGAAGACGCCGGTGCGAAACAGCGCGGCCGCCGGGCCGAGCTGAAACAGGCCGCCGCCCAGATACTCACGTTCATACGCGAGCCGAGGCGTCAGCAGCATCGGACAGGGGCCGCCCGGCCACGCGTGCGACGCCGACAGCGCAAACGCCGCCGACGGCGCCGTCTCGAGCGCGCCGACCATCACCGCAAGGCAATGCGGATACATCACGTCGTCGGAATCGTGGTATTTGACGAAGCGGCCACGCGCGAGCGACAGCGCCTGCTGGCGATTGCCGTAGTCACCCAGGTTCGCCGGATTGACGCTGACGCGTACGCGCGAATCGTGGCGCGCGTACTCCTCGGCGATGCGCACGGTGCCGTCGCGCGAGCCGTCGTCGCTGACGATCAACTCGAAATCGCTGAAGGTCTGCGCGAGTACGCTTTCAATCGCCTCCGCGATGAGCGGCTCGCGGTCGTAGGCAGTCATCAGCACGCTGACCGCGGGAGTCGTCGTCATCGCGCCGCCCTGAGCGTCGACCGTACGATCCGGACGACGGCGTTCGGAATCCACCGCTGATCGAGGCGTGACCCGTAGCGCAGGTACCGGCCGGGCGCAATCGGAGAATACAGCTCGCGCCACCGCGCGTACAGCGACTGGTAGTCGGACGCGCGGTCCCGGATGTCGAAGCGCGCGGCGACGGTGTGGCGCGCCGCCGTCGACATCGCCTCGAGACGGCCGCGATCGGCCGCGAGGGTCGCGATGGCCGCCGCGAAGCCCGGCACGTCGCCAACCGCGACGCGAACGCCGCTGGCCGCCTCGACAACCTCCGGAACGCCGCTGGCAATATCGCTCACCACCGGCACCAGCGCGGCGCCCATTGCCTCGACCAGCGCGACCGGGAAACCTTCGAAGCGCGTCGGCAGCACGAAGATGTCCTGCTGCGCGTACTCCGCGATCAGCTCTGGCGCAGACAGGCGTCCGCGCCACCGCACAGTCTGGTTGAACGCCCATCGGCGCTTGAACTCCGCGGCGTCTGGTCCGGCCCCGGCGACTGTCCAGATCACGTCGATGCCGCGCGCCTGCAGCGCACGATCGATCTCCGGCAGATCGAAGATGCCCTTCTGCCCGTTCTCGAAGCGGCCCGCGTACACCGCACGCAGCGGTCCGGGCGCCTGCTGGCGCACGACGACCGGCAGCGGAATGCCGTACGGCAGATGCAGGATCGTCGATTGACGGTGCGGCAGTCGTGCGGCGAGCTCGTCGTGCATCCGCCGTGAGTAGGTGATGAACGCGTGAACGATCGGATCGTGCTTCACGGCGAGGTCGTAGTAGTACTCGGTGTCGCCGTGGAGCATGTAGACTACCGTTTTGCCGAAATCGAAGGTCGAGGCAACTGCGAGGTCGAGGAGATCGCCGGCGACGTAGACGCCGCCGCCGGCCGGCACCGCCCGCGCGACCCGGCGCATCACCGCGTGCAGATTCTCGATCGGCAGCGTGTACTCGACGGTCGTCTGCGTATCCGCCGCGAGCGGCGCCGCGAAGCGGGTGTCGGTGTGCAGCTGATTGTGGGTGAGGATGGCGTGGTAGCCGAGATCGTCCGGACGCCGGTGCGCGAGCAGGTTGGCGATGATGTTCATCATCCCGCCCAGCTTGTCGGGCACGAGGTAGACGACGCTCGCGCGCCCGGTCATGGCATCGGCCGCCACGCGCGGACGGTCATCGCCCACGTCAGCGCTTTCCCTGCGAACGGCGACGCCGCATCGGCCGTCGGCTGACGCCATGTCAGCGGTACGAAGTCGTCGATTGCGTAGGTGAACCCAGCGCGCGTGAGCAATTCGAGGACCCACGGCGCCTGGCGTGCTGCCGGATCGAACTCGTGCAGGTCCATGATCAGTGCACGGACGCGCTGCAGCGCCGGCTCGCAGTCCGCCAGCACCACACCTTCAGCGCCCTCGATATCGAGCTTCAGCAAATCGATCGACGATTCGGCCTCGATCGCATCGCGCAGCCGCAGGCTCGGCACCAGCACCGAACGGCCGTCGACAGCGCCGGGCAGCGCTTCGATCATTCCGGAATCCGAGCCTTCGCTGCGGAACGTCAGCGTCCCGGTGGCTGTCCACAGCGCGACATTCCTGCGCTCCACTGCATGCGCGCCGTTGGCGAGGAGGTTCGCCTCCAACAGCGCGAACAACGTGGGATCGGCTTCGAAGGCCGTGATCCGCGCGTCCGGGTAGCGTCGGCGGAAGAACAGGCTCGCGACGCCGACGTTGGCGCCGCAATCGAAAATCCGTGGCGCTGCCGACGCCGGCGCGAAATCGAGAGCGCGCTTGACAAAGATGTCCTGCCACTGCGGGCAGAAGCTGAGCAGATCGGAGTACTGCAGGTCGTACTCCATCATCGTGATCCGGCCGGGCGTGAAGCGAGGCGTCGTTTCAGCGAGCTGCCACGCCCGGCGCCACGCCGCCTGCTCCGGCGACTCGAACAGGCGCCGGCGGATTGCACCGATCTTGCGCCGCGCGCGGCGGAACGCCCCTTTCACGCCGCCCTCAGCACCACGGCGCTCGTCGCGTAGATATTCGAGTTCTCGTTGACGAGACGAACGGTCCACTTGTCGCGACCCTCGGCGCCGGCGCAGGACCGCCGGTGCTCGAACGTCGAGAGGGCCGACGCGTCCGTCATCATGAGGCGCTCACGAACTGCCCGAGCACGCCGAGCGCCCACGGACGGCTCCAGTGCGCGGCGCCGCGTTTCCAGGCGTCCCAGATCTCGGTCCCGGCACCGGCGCTGATCCATTGCTGCCGTTCGAGGCAGGAGAGGCCGTCGCGAACGAACGGCTGCAGTTCGCCGTCGAGCCATGTCGCGAACGGCAGCGTGAACCCCTGCTTCGGGCGATCGACGGCGTCGTGCGGCAACGGCCGCGCCAGCGTCTCGTGCAGCAGCCGCTTGTTGCGCATCAGCGCCGGAAAGGCGCCAAGGTCCGGCCAGACGGCTGCGAGCAGCTCGTGGTCCACGAACGGCACGCGGACTTCGAGGCCGTGCGCCATCGACATCACGTCGGTGTCGCGCAGCAGTTGCGCTCCCAGATACGCGCATGTCTCGAGGCGCGCGACGTCGCCTTCCAGCGTCGACGCGGCGCCGCGAAACATCGCGGCTTCGGACTCGGCGACTCGCACCGTCGCGCTCGCCCAACGATCGCGAATCGCGGCGCCAGCGATCCGATCGAGCTCACGCGGCATGAAGAGGCCGCGCTGCGTCCGGTAGGCGGCGTCGATTTTTCCGTTGCCCGCACCGAACTGCCTCCACCGTTCGGTCAGCCGCTCCGGCAGAACCGCAGCGATCGCCGGCGCGACCGCCGCCACGACTCCCCCGGTCGCCCGCTGCAGCCGCACTGCGGACGGCAGCCGCCTGAACGATCGGTAGCCGCCGAACAGCTCGTCGCCGCCGGTCCCCGACAACACGACCTTGATCCCGGTTGCGGCGACTGCTTCAGAGACGTAGAAGGTGTTCACCGCATCGAGCGTCGGTTGATCCAGCCTCGCGAGGATCCGCGGCAGATCCCGCGTGATCCGCGACGCGTCGAGGACGAGCTCGTGATGCGTGGCGCCGAACGTCGAAGCGACGAGCCGCGCGTACTCGTGTTCCGAAGATCGGTCGTCGAATCGGACGGTATAGGTGTTCGGCGGGGGCGCGCCGCCACGTGATGCCGCCGACAGAATTGCGGACGAGTCGATGCCACCCGACAGGAACACACCGACCGGAACGTCGGAAACCAGGTGGGCGTCGACGCTCGCCTGAACAGCCGCGCCGACACGTGCCCGCAGATCGGCTTCGCTGCGAGTGGACGGCGGCTGCGCGTACACCGACGCGATATCGGCGAAGACGGCTCGTTCGCGGCGGCCGTCCGCGGACCAGCGCAGCCATGTGCCGGGCGCAAGACTCTCGACGCCGTCGATCCACGTCAGCGGCGGCGCCACGCTGCCCCATGACAGATAAGCGAGGACAGCCGCAGGATCCACAACCCGATCGACGAGGCGCGACTCGACCAGCGCGCCGGTCTCCGAGGCAAAGGCGATCGACCGGTGTCGAGCGGCGACATACAGCGGCTTGATGCCGAAGCGATCGCGGGCGAGCAGCAGCGTGCGCGCGTCCGCGTCCCACCAGCCGAATGCGAACATCCCGCGCAGCCGATCGAGCGATGCCACACCGTCCCGCGAGAGCAGACGGAGCAGCACCTCGGTATCGCTGCCCGTCGCGAAGCGTTCCCCGCGTGTCTCGAGCTCGCGCCGGAGCTCACGATAGTTGTAAATCTCGCCGTTGAACACGATCCGGTGACGGCCGTCGGGCGTCTCCATCGGTTGCGCGCCGGCCGGGCCCGGGTCGATGATCGCGAGCCGCCGATGGACGAGCAGGATCCCGCCGTCGGCCGAGCGCCACGCGCCCCAGCCATCAGGTCCGCGGTGTGCGAGCGCGCGATCGAGCGCCGCAGCCGCGCCGGCGGCCACCGCCGTGTCCAGTCCCACCGCGCCGGCAATTCCGCACATGTCCTAGAAGAAACGCGCGCGAATCTTGATCTCGTCGTTCGGCTGAACCTTGTCTTCCAGCTCGATCGGCAGCTCCACGCTCTTGCCGTTGACCGTGCGCTGGACGTGGATGCGTCGATCCGATCCGCGATCGGTGAGACCGCCGGCGAGCACGATCGCCTGCGAGACGGTCGTACCGATGTCGAGCACGTAGTAGCCGGGATTCTTCACGAAACCCGAGATGTAGAACCGCTTTGCCTGGGGCACGTTGACGATGTCGCCGTCCTGCAGGACGACGTCGCGGCCTGCACGTCCCAGCTCGAGCTCCTTGCGATTGACGGTGATCGGTTCGCTCGGCGGCTCGCCCGGCTTCGACGGATGAATCACGATCACCTCGTTGGCGGCGTTGGTGGTCGGCGACCCGGCGAGGATCAACGCTTCGAGGAGCGAAATCGTCGAGCCCGGCAGCGTCACCTTGCCCGGCGTCCGCACTTCGCCGTTGACGATGATGCTACGCGCCTTGAACTGATCGACCTCGACGCGCACCTGCGGGTTCCTGAAAAAGCCTTCCTTCAGCAGCGCCGTGATCTTCGACTGCGCCGCGGCGAGCGTCAGGCCTGCCACCTGCACACGCTGCAGGTACGGCATCGAGATCGTGCCGTCCGTGTCGACTCTGTACTTGCCGGTGAGATCGGTTTCGTCGGTGACGATGATCGAGAGGTTGTCCTGCGCGCCGATCACGTACGACTCGGTGGTCGGCTGCGTCGGCTCCCTCGGTGCGCTTTGCGGCCGGGGCACGACGGAATCCGGCGTTCGCGGCGCCTGAACGGCCGGCGGCGTCTGAGCCGACGGGGATGCCTGTGCGGCTGCGCGCCCGGCGAGTCCGGCCACGAGGATCACGAGGACAAAGAGGTTCGTACGCATGACGTGATGTCCTTATTCCGTTGACCGCATGAGCGGAATCCCAAGCTGGCGTGCCTTGCGATAGAGGTTGGGACGCTGGATGCCCAGCGTGCGCGCGGCGTCGGCCATGTGCCAATCGTGATGCTGGAGGACCGACGAAATGTAGTCGCGCTCGAACCGGAGCCGCGCCTCGCGAAGATTGCCAGGCGGCATGAGCGGTGTTGCCGCGCGACTCAAGGGAATGACGGGTAGCAGGTGCTCGATCTGGATCACGTCGCAGGGCGCGTCGGCCGCGACGTGCTCGATGACCGCGCTCAGCTCGGCCAGGTTGCCGGGCCAGGTCAGCGCACCGACCAGCGCGAGCGCAGCTTTCGAGAACGCGGCCGGCGGACGGCCGGCCGCGGCGCACGCGTCCTCGAGCACACGAACGGCGATCGCCGGCAGATCGTCAGCGCGATCGCGCAGAGGGGGCAAATCGATCCTGATCGCGGAGAGGCGGCGGAACAGGTCGCGACGGAATCGCTGGCCGTGCACGTCGGCGTCGATCGCCGGCGTCGCGCTCGCGACGAAGCGGACGGCGGTCGCGACGGGAACCCCGTCGATGCGCACCTCGCCGTCGCGCGCGATTCGCGCGAGCTGCACCTGCGTCGACGCGCGCAGCTCGGTGACGTTCTTCAGAAACAGCGTGCCGCCATGCGCGGCGGCGATCGCGCTCTCGCGCGCCACCGACTCCAGGTCGGAGCGCTCGCCCTGTGGGAGGGCGCCAAACAATACGCCGTCAATGCTCGCCGCGTCGGCTGCGTCGCAGTCGACGACGATGAAGGGGCCGCTCGACGCGCGGCTGCGGAGGTGAAGCTCGCGCGCGACATCGTCGACCGAGGCGCCGGGCTCGGCGGTGATCAGCGCGCTTCCGTCGAATCGTGCGGCGCGGCGCACGAGCTCCTGAACGCGTGCAATTGCCGGCGATCGTCCGGTCAACTCGACCGGCTGGTCGGACTTCCGGATGAACCGCGCCGCCGCGTCAGCGATGTTTGAATCTGGCATTAGCTGACCTGTCTGGGGTTTGTGAGAGACAGCTTCGCCCCGTCACTTACAGGAAGCGACGAAGCAGGGCTTTTTCACGACGCTCGAGCTGGGGCTGAGAGCGACGAAATATGTCACAGGCGACCTCGTGTATCAATTCAGATACAGAAGTCGGTCGGTGACGATACGGACGACCGCTGTGACAGCCCGGCTATCGGCTGGGAGAGGTTGTATCAGCAGGGAGACGAGTTGTATCTGAAGAGAAACGGATCTGCACGAAAAGAGATTTGGATTTTGGAATTTGAAGTGCGTGAACAACGGTCCGGTTAAGGCCGGACACTACCCGTCGCCAGTCGCGAAGACCCTGAAATTCCAAGGCCTTATTCCCGGCGGACCGGGTCCGGCGGCGCAGCCGGCGTGCTCGCTGACGTGCCGAAAGACTGCGGGGGACCGCTCCGCAGGTCGGCGGGGCTGCCGCCATCGATCAGGCTGTTGATGAAGAACGCAATGCCGAGCACGACGAGAAAGCCGCCGACGCCGACCGCGACCGACGTCTCGTTCGCGGTGAAGGCGATCAACACGATGAGCCCGAACCCCACGCCCATCAACGTCACCCCGGCCCGGCGGTGGCGGCTCGATCCGTAGCGGTACTCGCGGCGCTCGAACCGGTTCATCGCGCGATCGAATCCGCGCGGATCGACTTCCGGCGCCGGCACGAGACCACGCTCGATCATCGCGATCCGCTCCCGGATTTCCAGCTCACGCACACGCGCGCGGACCAGCGTCCTGACGATCACGAGCACGAACACCGCGACAATCGCCGTGATGGGAATCAGGAACGGGCTGATCACGAACATGTCGTCCACGAATCCTCCAGGACTGGCAGGAAGATTAGACTGGCGGGCGTAATGAATTGTTTCACCTCCGCGCTAGCCGGGCCGGCCCGAAACAATTTGCGGGACCGCGGGTTCTAATACGGTGGCGGATGGAGCCAGTCAACGAGCGCGCGCTCGTCGAGCGGTGCCGTTCCGGCGACGAGGGTGCGTTTCAGGAGCTGGTCGACCGCTACAAAGGCCTGGTCTTCGCGTTGATCGCGCGTACGGTTCAGGATCGGTCGCGGGCCGAGGATCTCGCGCAGGAGGTTTTTCTCCGGGTCCATCGCGGGTTGCCGTACTTCCGCGGAGAGGCGCGTCTCTCGACCTGGATCTACAGGATCGTC
>DATFXR010000600.1:0-14633 GCA_035315685.1 Vicinamibacterales bacterium
TCGCGAGCAGACGAACAACTACATGGTCGACGGCGTCGACATGAACGAGTCGATCGACAACCTCGTCGCGTACCAGCCCAGCCCGGACGCGCTCGCGGAGATCAGCGTCGAGACCAACAACTACGCGGCGGACACCGGCAACGTCGCCGGCGCGGTGATCAGCAACGTCTTTAAGTCGGGATCGAACGTGGTGCGCGGCAACGTCTTCGAGTTCTACCGGAACAGCGACTTCGACGCGAACACCTGGGACAACAACCGATCGAACGCGCCGAAAGCCGAGCGGACGCAGCACATCTTCGGCGGCACCCTGGGCGGCCCGTTGAAGAAGGACAAGTGGTTCATCTTCGGCGACTACCAGGGCACGCGGTTCGACGCGCCGGGATCGGAAGCGGTCTCGGTCGCGCCGGCCGAGTGGCGTAACGGCGACCTGTCCGGCGTGAGCTCGGTCATTCGCGATCCGGTCACCGGCCAGACGTTTGCCGGCAATCAGATTCCCCTCACACGGATCAGCCCGATCGCGCGTTCGATCCTCAGCAACACGTCGCTCTACCCGCTGCCCAATCGCAACGTCGGCGGCGGCGTAACCGGCAACTACGTCGGCGATGCACTCACCACGACGCGCGCGCACCAGGGCGACGTGCGCGTCGACTGGAACGCGACCGCCAAGGACAAGGTCTTCGGACGCGTGTCGATCTCCTCGTACGAATCGAGCAATGACAAACGGCCGTTTCCGCTGCTGCTCGGCAGCCTCACCGACTCGCCGTTCCGCAACGTCGCGTTCAACTGGAACCGCATCTTCAACAGCTCGCTCGTCAACGAGGCGCTCTTTGGTTTCAACCAGATCACGATCGTGACCAAGGCGCTGGACTGGGCCGGCATCGGCAACGCGAACGCGACGTTCGGGATCGCCGGCGGTCAGCCGATTCCCGGCCTGAGCTCGATCGGATGGGGCGGTGGCCTGACGACGGTGGGCACCGGCGCGAGTGACACCGACACCCTCGACCGAACGTATCAGTTCAACGACAAGGTGACGTGGATCAAGGGCGACCACACGCTCAAGATCGGCGGGCAGCTCCTCCATTACGCGCAGCGCCGCTTCTACGCGGGCAACAACGGGCTGCTCGGGATCTTCACGTACGGTGGCGCTTTCAGCGGATTTCCGTTCTCCGATTTCCTGTTCGATCAGGTCGCGACGAAGGGCCGCGGCAGCTCGTCCGATCCGTGGACGCACCTGCACAACCGCATCGCGCTGTTCCTGCAGGACGACTACAAGGTGACGCAGGCGCTCACCCTCAATCTCGGACTGCGGTGGGCGTACACGCAGCCGCTCGTCGAGGCGGACAATCGCCAGGCGAATTTCAGTCTCACCACCGGCCAGGAGATCATCGCCACCGAGGGCGACCGCGCAGCGCGGGCGCTCTACAACCCGTACTACAAGGGGTTCGAGCCGCGACTCGGCCTGGCGTGGCGCCCGGACGATCGCTGGGTGGTGCGCGGAGGCTACGGTATCTCCCAGTACATGGAAGGAACGGGCGCCAACCTGCGCCTGCCGCTCAACCCGCCGTTCTTCTTCGAGTCGGCAGCCACCTACGATGCGACGACCGGCGGCGGCAGCCTGGCAGCGGGATTCGCAGACCTGCGGCCGCAGGACCAGCCGTCGGGCCAGGTGCGCGCCTGGGATCCGAATCTGCGGCCGCAATTCACGCAACAGTGGAACGTGTTCGGCGAATACCTCGTGCGGCCGTCCGTCACCGTGAACGTGGGGTACGTCGGCCATCACGCCACGAACCTCGTGACGCCGGTCGAAGGGAATCAGCCACTGCCCGGCACCGGCGATCCGTCGACGTGGGCGCCACTGCAGAACCGCCGGCCGCTGTTTGCAACCGCGCCGCTCATCACCAACATCTCGACGACGGCGTCGCGCGGCCGGAGCAATTACAACGGTCTGCAGGCGAGCCTGCGGCAACGCGCGCTGCAGGGCCTCGAGTATCTCGCGTCGTACACGCTCGGCAGCGCCAAGGCGAATCAGCTCGGCTACTACGGCTCGGGCGGTTTCACTGCCGCCGAGGGGACCTATTGGATGAACGCGTACGATCCCGACGCGAACTACGGGCCGGCGTTCTTCGACGTCCGGCACAACTTCGTCCTCTCGGCCAGCTACGCGCTGCCCTACGGCCGTGACAGCAACGGGACCACGACGACCAGCACGCTGCTCGGCGGGTGGGTAGTCGCCGGCATCTTCCAGGCGCGAAGCGGTTTCCCGATCACCGTGCTCGACGGCCGCGGCTCGTCGCTCCAGGCGGTGCGCGGAGGCGAGCGGCCGAACTGCATCGGCGATCCGGTTCCCGCCAATCAGACGCTCGACCACTGGCTCGACATCAACGCCTTCGCGCGCGCCGCGGCCGGCACCTGGGGCAACTGCGGCGTCGGCATCGCGCGGGCACCTGGCTACCAGAATCTCGACCTCACACTGTCGAAGCGATTCGCAATCGGCGGTCCGCGCTACGCGGAGTTCCGCGCGGAACTGTTCAATGCGCTCAACCGGCCGAACTTCCGCGCGCCGGCGCGCGACATCAACGCGCCGAACACCTTCGGTCAGATCACGAGCACGCTCAGCACGCCGACGGTCAGCACGGCTCGGCAGGGCGAGCTGGTGTTGAAGTTCTATTTCTGATTGCGACCGCGAGGAGGCCACGATGCGTCGACTGACGGTGTCGCTGTGGTGCAACGTCCTGTTCGCCGCGAGCGCCTGGGCCCAGCTCGCGTCGCAGACCGCGCTGGTCGGCACGGTGACCGATCAGGGCGGCCTGGTCGTCCCCGGCGCCCAGGTCGTCGCGGTGAACACCGGCACGAAGGATACCTACGAGACGACGACGAATGGCGAGGGCTACTACAACATCCAGTTCGTTCGCACCGGCGCCTACGACATCACCGTCTCGCTCACCGGTTTCCAGACCTCCAAGGTCAGCGGCGTGGAAGTGGCCACCAACCAGGTTGCGCGCACCAACGTCGTCATGACGGTCGGCGCGCTGAACGAATCGATCACCGTCGCCGGATCGGCGCCAATCATCGACACCGACAGCGCCAGGATCTCCGAAACGATCGGCAAGCGCGCGGTCAGCGATCTGCCGCTGAACGGACGGAACGTCTGGAACCTCGCCAGCACCACGCCGGGCGTGCTCGGAGGACTCTCCAGCGACATCGGCCTGAGCTTCAGGGGAGCCGGACAGCGAGAAATCCAGAACAGCCTGTCGCTCGACGGCATCAACTCCTCCGCCAACCTGCTCGCCGCAACCAGCATGCGGCCGATCACCGACGCCGTCGAAGAGATTCAGATTCAAACCGGCAGCACCTCGGCGGAGTACGGGTCGTACCTCGGCGTGCACATCAACGTGGTGACCAAGAGCGGCACGAACGCGCCGCACGCCTCGCTGTTCGAGTTCTTCCAGGACGACGCGCTCGACGAGCGCGGCTACTTCGAAAACCGGTCCGTGCCGAAGAATCCCCGGCAGCGCAACCAGTTCGGCTTCGAGCTGGACGGGCCGGTCATGTTCCCGAAGTTCTACGACGGGCGCAACCGGACGTTTTTCACCGCGGCGTACGAAGGCGTCCGCGCGGACACGCTGTTGAGCCCGATTGCCACCGTTCCGACGGCGCTGATGCGCCAGGGGAATTTCTCTGAAATCAGCGGCACGATCCGCAATCCGTTCACGAAAGAACCCTATCCGGGCAATATCATTCCGCCGTCGCAGTTGTCGTCGATCGCAGGCAACCTGCTCGCCTACTACCCGATGCCGAACCGGCCCGGCATTGCCTCGAATCTGCAGACGCCGATTCCCAACACCGAGAATGTCGACCAGTTCATCGGGCGTGCCGACCAGAACATCGGCAACAAGGTTCGGCTGTCGGTGCGCTACAACTGGCACGACAGCGGCACCAGCAACCCGCTCGGCGCGGTGCTGCCGACGCAGTCGGTCGACCAGCCGCGCGTCAACAAGAACACGCTGGTGTCCTACACGCATACGCTGTCGCGGAATCTCTTCAACGACTTCCGGATTGGCTACCATCGCGTCAACTTCGATACGTTGAATCCGTTCCTGGTGAACGGCCAGACCGGCGCCGGTTCGGATCTCGGCATTCCGGGCTTCAACGGCGACGTCCAGTACAACAATCCGGGCCTTCCGACGATCGATCTCACCAGCGCGTTCAGCGGACTCGGCGGCGGCGGCACGAACTGGTACCAGTTCGACACGACCTTTCAGCTCTCGGACGTCGCCGCCTACAATCGCGGTTCGCACAACGTGCGATTCGGTTTCGACCTGCGCCGGCTCGAAACGGGGCGGCGCGCCGCCAACGACCCGCGTGGCCGCTTCAACTTCACCGGCGACATGACCGGCCATCCGGTCGCCGACTTCATGCTCGGTCTGCCGCGAACCGTCATTCCGCCGACCGATCAGATTCAGGGCGATGTCGGCGGCTGGCGGAATGGCTTCTTCGTCAACGACGTCTGGCAGGCGTCACGCGATTTGACGTTCAGTCTTGGACTTCGCTACGAGCTGAATACGCCGGTGCAGACCTACGCGGGATACGCGTCGATGCTGGCCGACGACTTCACGACCATCATCCCCAGCAGTTTTCCCACAGTGGGGTTCGAGTTCTCCGAGCCGAATTACAAGGACATCGCCCCCCGGCTCGGCGCCACCTACCGGCTCAAGGAGAACACCGTCCTGCGCGCCGGCTACGGCATCTACTACAACCCGAACCAGATGAACTCGTTCACGTTCCTGACCAACAACCCGCCGATCGCCGCCGTGTCGACGTTCAGCTCGGATCCGGCGTTTCCCACGTTGTCATTCGAGCATCCGTTCGGCGTGGTCGGGCCCGGCGGTCCGCCGGACATGATCTCGCCGACGCGAGAGCTTCCGAACGCGCGCAAGGATCAGTGGAGCGTCGACGTCCAGCGCGAGCTCGGGCCAACGGCCGCGCTCGACTTCCAGTACGTCGGCTCGAACACCATCCATCTCGATCGGAGCTTCTTCAACAACACGCCGCAGCCTGGCCCCGGTCCCGTCGATCCGCGGCGGCCGAGCCAACTGTTCCGCAGCCGGCGCATCATCCAGAACGATTTGATCGCCGACTACGACGCGGTCAGCGTGATCTTGCGCAAGCGGATGAGTCACGGCCTGCAGGCCGACGTGCACTACACCTGGTCACGGACACGCGACATGGCGACGCACTCCAACGGCGGCGGCCAGACGATGAACAATTACGACATCTGGGCGGATTACGGCCCGGCGAACTGGGACATTCCGCACCGCTTCGTCGCGAACTACATCTACGATGTGCCGTTCCTCAAGGATTCGCCGCAGCCGATCCTGAGATACGTCGTGGCGGGATGGCAGATCGGCGGCGTCACGACGATTCAGAGCGGCACGCCAATCAACGTGACGATTGCCGCCGACCGCGCCAACATCGGCATCTCCGGGCTCCAGCGCCCGGATCTGGTCGGGTCCGTTCCGGACCTGAATTGTCAGCAGAGCCCGACCAGCCCGGATTTGATCAACTGCTTCGATCCGTCCGCGTTCGCGATGCCGGCGCAATATACCTTCGGCAACGCGCCGCGGAACGTGCTCCGCGGCCCCAAAGCGATGATCACCGACCTGTCGCTGGTGAAGAACGTTCCCGTCAGCGGACCCGTGCGGGTCCAGTTCCGCGCGGAGATCTTCAACGCCTTCAACACGGTCAACTACGGCAATCCGAACGCCGTTTTTGGTTCCGCCACGTTCGGCCGGATCAGCGCGACCAATACGACGTACCCGAACATGCGCCAGGTGCAGCTTGGCGTGAAGCTGATGTTCTAGACACTCGCCGCCTGCGAGGTGAGCGTTCGCCGTACGTTGTCGAGCGTATCGACCTGTCCGTTGGCCTCGACGAATGAAAGCGCCTCCAGGATGGTTCCCCGGTGCCAGGTCGAATCGTTCAACCGTTGTTCGAGCGCGCGCCTGATGCCGTGATAAATCCAGCCGGCGGCCGTATTTCCCGCGGCGATCGCGTCACGCTGCTGTTGCGCGGCCGCTGCGACGTGGCGCTGGATCTCCTCGAGGTCGGCCATCGCGCCGTCGCGATCCATCAGGAGTACGTCGGCGGAGAACACGACGAAGCTCATCGCCGCTCGCATGGCCGCGTACTCGACGGCCTGGGCATCCGGGTGCGAACGGGCTCTCAGCGCGGCGAGCCTGGCCTGGTGGTTGCGGCCGGAAGCGAGAAGGAACTCCGCATAATTGGAGAGCACCGCCACGTCGTGGGGCGCGGATTGTACGGCTCGCGTGAAGCGCTGATACGCTGCCTTGTCGTCGTCGAGACCGTCGAAATAGATGTTGCCGGCATTGTTCATCGCGGTGGCAAATGAGCCGGAGGACAGCGACACCTGATCAAAGGCTTCTGCCGCTGACTTCTCGTCCTTGAGGCAGTGCTGGGCGAGTCCGACCGCGAACCACGCTTCGTCGGAGCTGGGATCGCGGTCCAGCGCCTGTCGACCGTACGCGAGGGCCTTCTGTGCGTACTCGAGCATGTCTCCTGGCCCGGTCTTGGACACGGCGCGCAGCGCAAGCAGCGCGAGCGGCTCCGCGCTCCGTTCCCTCGCGTCGGCTTCCGCGAGGTAGTGTTTCTCCACCCGTGCGAAGTCATCCAGTCGCTCGCAAAGGGCCGCTGCGATCCGATACCCGGACCGAATCTGTGGGAACCCGCTCAACGCTTCTTCGACGGCCGCTGCGCGGCTTCGAACTTCGTCGACGGTACCAACCGTCAGCGCGCGCCGGCTGTCGGACAGGACCTCCAGCGCGAACAATTGTGCGGCCGCATCTCGAGGGTCGGTCGCCATGCTCCATCCCTGCTCGCGCGCCGCCGCCAGCATCTCGATCGATTCAGCCAGCTTGCCCTTGCGCGCCAGTCGCTGTCCGCCCTTGACATGCCGATGGATCAGCAGATCACGTAACCGCGCCGCAGGATCGAACCATTGATTCGCGATTTTGTCCTTCGCAAGCAGTAACGCGCCCAGTGCCAGCTTCCTTGGCTCTTCCTGCGACGGGTCCTCCGCACTCGTCCACCCAATCACTTTACCTGCAGCCCAGACCGCGAACGTACTGATTCGAACTCTCGCTTCGGCCTCGATCGCGTCGCTGTCAGCCGTGCTGCCGCCTCTCGCCTCGCGAAGCAGCCGCTCGCCGGTCGCGAACTCGAAGTTCGACAGCGACTGGCATGCGGCGTCGAGCGTGCTGTGCTGGGTGCGCGGAGGGCTGTCGCTGTGCAGAAACCACTGGCTCTCCTCCTTGGTCCAGCCGCGGTGGACACCTCGATTCGCCAGGTCCAGCAACTCCTTGCGCTCCATCGCGTAGACGCGGACGACGCCGTCGGCGGCACCGGCCGCGAGATAACGGCCATCACTGCTGAACGCCAGACTCCTGGCGCCGTGACTCCGCGTTGGGAACACCGGTATCGGCGCAAGCGTCTTCAGGTTCCACAACCGGATGCCGTCGTCGGCGGCGGCAGCGAGGAAGTCGCCATGGATCGCGACGGCATACACGACGTCGGTGTGCGCTCCGACAACGGCCAGCTGCTCACCCGTCTCGACGTTCCAGACGCGAACCGTCTTGTCCTTGCTGCCGCTGACGAGTCGGCCGCCCGCGGCGTCGAACGCCAGGTCGAGAACGGTGACGTAGTGGCCGTCGAGCGCGCGGACCTGCTCCCACGTGCCCGCGCGCCACAGCACGATGCGCTTGTCCTTTCCTCCGGTGGCGAGGATGCGACCATCATGGCTGAACGCGACCGCGATCAGCTGCTCCGAGTGGCCGATCAGCGTCCGCAGGTGTATCCCGTGAGGCATCGCCCAGACGATCGCCGACGCATCCAGGCTTACCGAGACAAGGCAGGAGCCATCGGGACTGAACGCGAGATCGCTGACGCGATTGGTGTGGCCGATCAGACGGAGTTCCACCGCACCCGGGCGGGCGACGAGCACGTCGTGCCCGGAGCCGACGGCGAACAGGCCGCCTGGCCCGAAGGCGACCGTCGACGCGGATCCTTCGTCCTCGAACGGGTGGTGTCGGCGTCGACCGGCGATGTCCCAGGTCAGCACGGGACCATCTCTTTCGCCGGCGGCCGCGATCGTCCCGTCCGGGCTGAACGCGACCGCGTTGATTGGCGCCTCGTACGCCGGGAGCGTGAGCAGCTCTCCGCCGCCGGCGATGTTCCAGATAGTTGCCGTGCCCCCGAGGAACGCCGCTGCGACGGTGTCCGCCGTCGCGTCGAAGGCCAGCGCGGTGATGAAGCTGTCGCGCGGATCGCTGGACGGCTCGGGGCGAATCTGCGTCAGCGTCTCTACCGGCACATTCTGGCTGGCGCGCGGCAACCGCCAGATGCGGATCGTGCTGTCGTAACTTGCCGTCGCGACGTGCCGGTGGTCGGCGCTGAAGCGGACGCAGAAGACGGAATTACTGTGCCCGGTCAACTTCCACTGCCGGCTCCGCGTCGCGGTGTCCCAGATGTCGACGCCGCTCGTCGTCGCCACCGCCAGTAGTGATCCGTCGGACGACAGATCGATATCGAACAACGACGAGTCGACGCCCCACGAATACAGGATGATTCCTTGCAGCGCGTCCCACGCCACGACGCGGTTGTCGTCGCCGGCGGTCACGAGTTGGCGTTCGTCTCGTCCAAGCGCGAGCGCCTTGACGCCCGAGCTGTGTCCATACAGAGCGTCTCCGATCTGCATGCCGCTGGCGACATCCCAGAGCCGCACCGATCCATCGGCGCTCGCGGTCGCGAGGATCCGGCCGGTGGGCCGGCTGAACCCCACGCTGGTTACGGAGTCGACGTGACCGGCGAGCACCCGGGACGGCTCCGCGGTGTCGATGTGCCAAATGACGACGCGGCCGTCGTCGCCGCCGCTCGCCATGGTCCTGCCGTCTGGGCTGAACGAGATCGACTTCACTTCGTCGAGGTGGGCGAACAACGCCTGACGCTGAATCCCCGTCTTGACATCCCACAGCGTGATGCCGCCAAAGGTGTCGCCGACGGCGAGCGTGGAACCGTCGGTGGTAAACGCCGCTGCGGAAAACCCGGCGGCGCCGTAGGTCTTGAACGACCCGGTGACCCGCGATGCGCGCACCGCGGAGCGCAGCGCGCTCTCGACTTCGGGCAGCCAGCCGCCTTCGAGCGTCTTCGCCGCTTCGATGGTCAGGAGAAGGCTGCGCTGTGAGTTCAGTTCGAGTTCAGCCTCGGCGGCCATCGCCAGCGCGCGCGCGTGATCGGCCCGCTCCTTCTCCTCTCTCGCCGATCGTTCTCTGGCCTGCAGTTCCTCTTCCCGCTCCCGGCACGACTCGACGTACGCGGCGGCCTCCGCTTCAGCCAGCCAGCCGTCGGCGGCGTAGCTGGTCGCGCGAGCCAGGCGATCGCCCCGGAGATTGAGGTAGTCGGTCATCTTGCCGTGGCCAGCCCAGTCGGCGGCTTCGCGGCCGATCTGCTTGACCAGATGCAGCCGCTCCTTGGCGTCCGCGCCGGTCAGCAGCCGATAAATGTGACTCCAGTGACGCAGCAGCGCTTCGTGCGCGACCTCGAGTCGGCTGTTCGGCGGCTCGCCAAACCGACGCAGCAGACCCGCCGCCACGAATCGATCGATGACCGTTGCGACGTCGTCGGCATCCGGGAACCGCGCCTCGAGCACCCGGCGGAGCTCTGCTTCCACCCGCCGCCGGCGCAGCGGCTCCTCGAAGCTGTCATCGAGGACCACCAGTTCGAGCAGCAGCCGCTCGCACGCCTGCTGCTGCGACAGGGAGAACGTGCGAAAGATCGTGTCGGCGACCGTTCCCAGCGCGCCTTCCACGTCCGGCAGGCGCTTCACCATATCGTCGGTAATCAGATCGAGCGGCTGGCCGGTCGTGTTTCTCGGACGTGTGTCCCAGAGACGGCGCAGCCCGTATTGGAGGAGCGGCAATCCATTCGACAAGCCAGCAGTCTGGCTGGCGAGCTGATCGATCAGCGTCGCGGGAATGAAGCGCAGACCGACCTCATCGGCCGGGCCCTTGATGGCGCGCTTGATGTCCTCGAATGCGATCGGCGACAGGTATCTCTGGTTGTCGTGGCTGACGAGCCGCACATAGAGATCTCTGAGGCCGGAGTTGCTTTCGAAGCGCGCAAGGTGGTCAGTGCGCAGCGTCAGCAGCACGCGGCAGGTGAAGCCGCTCGGTGCATCGGGGCGGGTGATCGACGACAGCGCCTGCGCGAACGCCCGCTGTTCACCGGGGTCGCGGACCATCGTCAACAGTTCCTCGAACTGATCGATGAACAGCATCAGCGGCTTGTTCGCGCACCATCTCGCCAACTGTTCCAGAGCGTTGTCGGGATTGGCTGCGAGTTGGCGGGCCACCTCCTGTGTGTGATTGCCCTGCCCGACCGTTGACGCGAGCGCAGTCGCCAGCTCACCGATCGGGTGCGCTCCGGGCGTGAACCGCGGCGCGAAATACCACGCGCCGGCATGAAGATTCGCGAGCGCGGGCAGAACGCCGGCCATGGCCAGCGACGACTTGCCGGACCCGGACGCTCCGATGATCAGCAGGATTCGGTTGCCTGGCTGATCGAGGTGCTTCACACAGCTCTCGACAACCGACTCCCGCCCGAAGAAACTGCGCCGCTCGCTTTCGGTGTAGGGCTCGAGCCCGGGATATGGACATCCTCCGGTGAGCACGAATCCAGCGGCGGCGTCGAACTCTGCCAACGTTCCGATTCGCTCGTCATAGACGCCGTAATCGCGAAGACGCGAACGCCAGCGATCCAGCAGCGATCGCAGCGCCCGGCGGTCCGCCGAGGCCGGCGGAATGTACCTGCCCTGCTCGACGCAATCCCGCAGCCACCCGGTGATCTCCGCGATGAGGGCGCTCCGTCGCTGTTGATCACGGTCCGCGGTGGCGGTCTCGTCGAGCCGCAGCTCGAAGGTCTCGGATTCGTCCGTCAGCTCGTCAAGGCTCTTGCGCTTGTCGTTTTCCATGACGTCCACTCGTCAGTGTGGGTTTCAGACTCGCTTTCGTTCCGCGCCGGTCAGGCCATCGAGCCACGTTTCGAGGTTGACAACGCGTTCCCGCGCCCGCTCCACCTCCTTCAGGGTCCACTGGTCGACGATGTAGAAGGCGTCGTCGAACCAGCGACGCATCTCGTCGAACGCGTGCAGGGTGGTGCCGGTTTGCAGGATCGTCAGGGCGGCCCTGAGGCTGCGCAGACATTTCACGAACGGAGGATCGGTCACTGCTGTCGCTGTTCCCTGCAGAGCGTCGACGTCGACCGACGCGGCGAACGCGTCTGTGACGGCGCCACCTGGGGCGTCCGCCACCCGCGTGATCTCCTGATCGACCAGGGTCAGCAGCTTCTTCAGCGGCGGTCCCTGATAGTGCTTCAACTTGCGCTCGAAGGAATCCGCATCGCGGAATCCGTTGACCTCCTCGAGCTTGTCGTGGGCTTCCTGCCAGGAGTGATGGATGGTCAGCGTGTCCTTGACGCGGAGGCGATGGCTGTCGAGTATCTCGAGCTCTTCGTCGAGGCGTTGGTTCTCCGCCGGCGTCAACGCAGCCTCGACGCGGCCGTGATTCAACCGTTCGCGCAACGTCTGGTAGTCCTCGCGCAGATCGGCCTCCTCGCGGCTCATGCTGCGGTCGGCTTCGCTGAACGCCTGCTGCACGTCGTCTGCAAACGCTTCCACGCGCTCAGTGAACTGCTCGCGAGTTGGTCGAGAGCAGCAGTCCGATTCGTCGATGTTCCAGAGATCCGGCGACGCCAGCACCTTGTCGACGCTGTCGCGCAGGCCCTGATGCGAAGGAGCAATTGACTTTCTCGCCTCGCTGAGCCCGCCCTGCTGTTTCGACATGATCTGCACGCGGCGGAGGATCATCCGCTCACGCGCATCACTGAGCGATCCCTCCTGTCGCCACATCGCCAGTGCTTCTTCGCGCAGCGGCCGGATGACGTGCTGCCGCAGCTCGTGCAGGCGATCGTGGATCGATTTGCAGTTGGCGATGACGGTCACCTTCCGAAGGCAGGCGCGAATCGCGGGCAACACGCCGATGACCAGTTCGGCCAGCCGGCTCCCGGGCGGGATATTTGGCGGAAGGTCTTCGAGCGCGTTCCGCAACGTGCGCTCGAGACCGTCGAGAAATGACCCGAGGCTTGCGAACATTGCCGTGTGAGGAGTGCTCAGCACGGTCTTGAACGCTTTCAATTTGGCTTGTTGATGATCGGACTGCCTGCCGATCCAGTCTTTGAGATCCTCGTCCTCTCCCGGTGAGTAGCGGTATCGCTGAGCCGTGCCGGCCTCGCCGGCCATGAACACGAAGATCTTCCTGCCCGGCAGCTTGCATGCGTGGCGGTATTCCCATTCGGTCACGCTGAGACCGTCCGCGCCCGGCTCATCGGAGATCGTCCCGTAATGCCACGCCACGATCATGACGATCCAATGAGACTCTTCGACCCAGCGCTTGCTGACCGCCACCGCGAACTCACGGTCGCCGCTCTGCGTCTCCCTTTCCATGGACACTTCGACCAGTTGAATCCGGTCCTTGATGTCCTCGGCGATCTTGCCGATGACTTTCGACGCTTCGCGGCGGTACTGATCGAGATCAGCGCGCGTGCTGCTGATCATGATGCGAATCTGCCTGACGCGAGACTCTGGTGTGGGCATGTTGCGCACCTGCGGTTCTGACAACCGGTCAGGCCTCAACCAGGTTCACACACGCCGCCGGCGAGACGCTCCGCCGCCGCTGACGTCTCGACGACAGGCAGCCGGCGCGGCTCGGGACGCACCCACCGTGGCGCGCTGTCGATCGGCCGGCTCGGGCGAACGATTCCCGAGCTGACCATCGCCTTCACTGCTCCGGACGTCGGTTGTGGGTGGAGTTGGCCCCGACGCGCATCCTATGCGCATCAGGTGCGCTGCGCAAGGCCCGCACCTCATCCCGCCTTGACTCACGCGGCGATGTGCGCCATGGTAACGCCACTCGTCCAGCGGTCAGAAGGAGGAGCCATGCGCGCCCAGCGATCGTTGGTTTCGTTCCTCTCGCCTCTCCGCTCCGCGTTCTTCCGGCCACTGCCGTCGGTCTTCACGTTCCACTCGTGATTCCTGGAGTTCTGACATGAAGCAGACGAATCGACGCAACTTTATCCGGCGCGGCGTGGCCGCCGCGGCGGCGGTGACGGCGGCGGCAGTGCCCGCGACCGCCGCGGCGCAGGATGAGAAGGCGGTGAAGAAGGTCCACTACCGGAATGGCCGGAAACCCGACAAGCCGCCGCTGTTCAACGGCACGATCTCATACGGCAACCTGGTGTTCATCGCCGGCGTCGGCTACCACGCCGAGGGCGACATCAAGGTCCACACCAAGGGCGTGCTCGATCAGATCCAGCAGCAGCTCGAGAGCATCGGATCGTCGATGGAGAAAGTCCTGAAGTGCAACGTGTACCTGAACGACCTGAAGGACTACGCCGGCATGAACGAGATGTTTCAGGGCCGCTTCGGCGCTGAGCCGCCGGTGCGGACCACGATCGCCGCGGCGGGCGGCATTCCTGGTAATTCGCTCCTGGAGATCGATGTGATCGCGACGCTATGAGCAACTCGCGCAATTTGGAATTCGGAATTCGGAATTTGGAATGCGTGTGATCATTTTGCGACGAACCGGTGGCTGAGGATTTCACGCGAATTCCAAATTCCGAATTCCAAATTCCTAATTGGCGTTGCCGCTTCAGCAGGGAGAAAACGGATGTTTACTACGCTGACCGGCTGGACCCGGCGTGAATTATTCCGGCGATCTTGGCTTCTGGCCTTTCCGGCGATCTTCCGCGGCACTGCGGCGGCAGCGGCGCCGGCCATCGCATCGTCCGCTGCTCCGGCCGCGCTCGACGGACTGCGCGTCGGCGAGGACATCTATCGATCGATTGGCGTCCGGCCACTCATCAACGCCCGCGGCACGTTCACGATCATCAGCGGCTCGCTGATGCTGCCGGAAGTGCGCGCGGCAATCGACGCGGCGGCGCAGCACCACGTCCACCTCGATGAGCTGATGGCCGCCGTCGGTGCCCGCCTGGTCGAGCTGACCCGGGCCGAATTCGGCATGGTGTCGTCCGGCTGCGCCGCGGCGCTGACGCACGCGACGGCCGCCTGCGTCGCCGGCGGGAATCCCGATCTGCACGTGCGGATGCCCAACCTGACGGGATTTCCGAAAGACGAAGTGATCATTCCGAAACACTCGCGCAACGTCTACGATGCCGCGGTCCGCGCCGTCGGCGTCAGGGTCGTCGAAGTGAGCACCACCGACGAGCTCGATGCGGCGTTCGGTCCCCGTACCGCGATGGTCTACATCCTCGCCGGTCCCGAAGCCGACAAGAGTCCGCTCAACACGCGAGCGGTCGCACAGCTCGCCCGTCAGAAACGCGTGCCGGTGCTCGTCGACGCGGCGGCCGAAATCCTGACGGTGCCGAACGTGCACCTGGAAAACGGCGCGACGCTCGTCGCCTACAGCGGCGGCAAGTGCATCCGCGGGCCGCAGAGCGCCGGGCTCCTCCTCGGACGCAAGGATCTGGTGCAGGCCGCGTGGGTGCAC
>DATFXR010000601.1:0-5770 GCA_035315685.1 Vicinamibacterales bacterium
CTGCGACGTGATCCAGGCCGACGGCGGAACGCGAACGGCGTCGATCACCGGCGCGTTCGTCGCGCTGGCGCTGGCGCTCGAGAAGATGCGCGAGCGCGACGTGATCCGCACGATTCCGCTCTCCGACTTCGTCGCGGCGACCAGCGTCGGCGTCGTCGACGGCGAGCCGCTCCTCGATCTCGCGTACGACGACGACAGCCGCGCCGACGTGGACATGAACATCGTCAAAACCGGAGACGGGCGCTTCATCGAAGTGCAGGGAACAGCCGAGGCGATCCCGTTCGGCCGCCACACCCTGGACACGCTGCTGAATCTCGCCGACCTCGGCATCCGACAGCTGGTCGACAAACAGCGGGCGATCGTCGGACATCTCGTCAAGTTCACGGAGCCGACGTAAAGTATGCCGCGCGATTCTGGATGCGCCCTCTTGGAGCGCGTTTCGAATGGACGCGCCTAGCCCGCCACCGGCCCGAGGCGACGCGACCGCGAATGTCATGCGGCTCCAGCGATCGTTCATCTCGACGCCGATCGGCGACATGCTGACGCTGGCGTCGGACGAAGGGCTCTGCGCGCTCGAATTCACCGGACCGGCCAGGCCGATGACGCGTCTCGAGGCGCGGCTCGAGCGGCATTTTCCGCCGCACGAGATCGTGGATCGAGAGTCGCTGCTCATCGCGCGCACCCGGCAATGGCTCGCAGCGTATTTCGCCGGCGAGAGCGCGGACCTCGGCGGCGTGCCGCTCGATATGCGCGGTGCAGCGTTCGAGAAACGGGTCTGGCAGGCGCTCACGCGCATTCCGCCGGGAGAGACGACCAGCTACGGCGCGCTGGCGAAGGCGCTTGGGTCGGCCGGCGCGTCACGTGCGGTCGGGGCGGCGAACGGCGCCAATCCGATCGCGATCATCGTCCCGTGCCACCGCGTGATCGGCGCGTCGGGTCATCTCACCGGCTACGGCGGTGGCCTGGATCGCAAAACCTGGCTGCTGAATCACGAGCGCCGCTGGAGCCGCTCTCCGCAGGCGGCTTTGTTCTGACGCCTGCGCACGGTGTGTGTGAGACCGATAGGCCCGTAGGCTGGGTAGAGTGAGCGGCGAGGAACCGTCCCCCCGCCCATGCGACCATCGGTGCCACACTCCCGTCATTCGCGGAGTGGCCTAGCGCGAACAGCTTTAGCCGAGCGTCCGGCAGATGGGAGCCAGTCGCTCATGTGGTCTCTCGAACGTTTTCGCGCGCCCGGCGGAGAGTTGTCCGGCGATGGGACGCGAACGTTCAGAAGTGGGACTGCAGAAAGGCGCGCAGCTTGCGAAACGCTTCGCCGCGGTGGCTGACCGCGGCCTTGCGGTCGCCGGCTTCGGCGAGCGTCACACCGTACGGTGGAAAGAAGAAGATCGGGTCGTAGCCGAAGCCGCCGTGGCCTCGCGGTTCTGGCGCGATGCGTCCTTGGACCGTGCCTCGTGTCTCGAAGAGAATCCGGTCGCCGCGCACCAGCGCCAGCGCACATACGAATCGGGCCGCGCTGTCGATTGCCGCGCGCGCGCGGAGCGCCGCGTAGATCAGCGCGAACTTCTGGGGATACGGCGTCCCGGCGCCGCCAAAACGCGCCGACTCGACGCCGGGCGCGCCGTCGAGCGCGTCGATCTCCAATCCTGAGTCCTCCGCCACGGTCAACTCACCGGTTGCCTGCGCGTAATACCGCGCCTTGTCGCGCGCATTCGCCTCGAACGTCGTCCCGGTTTCCTGCGGCGCGACAATGTGCGGCCAGCGCTCGAGGGTCACCAGATCGACCGGCGCACCGGTGAGCAGCTCACGGATCTCGTGGACTTTGTCCGCGTTGGTCGTGGCAACGAGCAATCGAGTCAACGGGTGTTCTAACCGCGGAGACCGCAGGGAACGCAGAGCATCATTGTCGTACTGCAACCGAACACACAGTGCCGCTTCACTTCTCGTTAAAACATAGACTCTGCGGATTCTGCGCTCTCTATGGTTTCAAGGCTGCTGCCAGGAGGCTTGGCCGCGGGCGGCGACCCGAAGGTCCGCCGCCCGGGGGAGGATGGAAGGCGTTTCGGCCGGCTGGCTGACGGCTCAAAGGAAAGACTTACGGTCCAGCCGACGGGCGGGATTCCCCAGCTTTGGGGGAGACTGTCACGCTTTTTCAGGCGGCGGCTGTCCTCCTGCGCGGCCGCAACGCCGCCTTGATCGGCGCTGCGTAGTCCACGCGCATGAACGCGCCCTCGCGCGTCTTGACCAAAAACTTTGCCTCGACCAACGCGGCCAGCAGCACGTCGCACGACGCCGCATCAAGTCCCCACAGGCGACGCGCTTGCGGTTCGGTCAGCCGAAGTCCCGGCATCTCGAGGAATTCACACTGGACGCGCATGAGCATGTCTTCGGTTGTACCTGTCCGCTCCGGCGTCATGGCTCTTACCCTCTACCGATGGCTTTCCAAGGGGTCACATGAAAGGGAGCAACCGATATGCCACGCGCAGTTCTGAAGTGAGCCGTTAAATTGCGCCTGAAATCGCGCGGCGTGCCGCGACCGGTGTCGCCGGCAGCCCATCCGCTGTTGGACCTGTGACATCACGTGTAGGGAATCATTTCAGAGTGCGACTCGACGGTCCCTGTCCCTGAATTTGCATCACGTCGATTGCATGAACGAAGCACACGGACTTAACCTGACAACACATCGCGCTTCGGTCAGCGTGTGGGACCGTCGCGGGTGGAACGGCACACGCGAGCAACTCGCGGCGACGCGCTGGCTGGTCGGCATCGGCGGTGCCGCGCTCGCGGTACAGGGCCTTCGCCAGAAATCTGTCGTCGGCTCGGTGCTCGCGGGTATCGGCGGCGGCCTTGCCTGGTGGGCGCTCACCGGCGAAGGCGATCTCTCTCAGGCGCGACGCTGGTACCGCGAGATCATCGAGCGCGCCGGCTGGCGCCGTGAGGATCTCGTTCACGACGCGTCGGCCGATTCGTTCCCGGCGAGCGATCCGCCCGCGTGGACGCCGACTGTCGGCACGGGGCTGCGGAACCGCCCGCAGGTTCGCTGATGCTCAAGGCGTTCCGGATCCCGCTGACGTGGGGCGACCTGCTGAAGCGGACCGTCGCCGACGTGCAGCGCCACAACTGCCTGGGCCTCGCCGCCCAGCTCTCGTATTACTTCTTCCTTGCGCTCTTCCCTGCGCTGCTGTTCCTGGTCGCGCTCGCCAGCTTCTTCCCGATCGCGCATCTCATCGACGAGATCACCGGCGCGCTGGCCCGTGTCGCGCCGTACGAGGCGATGGTATTGATCCAGGATCAGCTGGTGAAGATCTCGCAGGACAACAACGGCGGGCTGCTGACGATCGGAATGATCGGCACGATCTGGAGCACCTCGTCGGGCGTGACCGCAATCATCGACACGCTGAACCAGGTATACGACATCCAGGAAGGCCGGCCGTGGTGGAAAGTACGGCTCATGGCAATTGGCCTGACGTTCGCGCTCGCGATGTTCATCATCGTGTCGTTCGGGCTGGTGCTCGTCGGTCCGACGCTCGCGGAAAAAGTAGCAGACTGGATGCATCTCGGCGCGGTCTTCACGTGGGCCTGGCTGATCCTGCAGTGGCCGGTGGTGTTCGCGCTGGTCGCGCTCGCGGTCGCACTCGTCTACTACTACGCACCCGACGCAGAGCAGGACTGGATCTGGATCACGCCCGGTTCGCTGCTCGCGACGCTGTTGTGGGTGATCATCTCGCTCGGCTTCAAGTTCTACGTCTCGCAGTTCGGCGCCTACAACGCGACCTACGGCACAATCGGTGGAATCATCGTGCTGCTGACCTGGTTCTACATGTCGTCGCTCGCCATCCTCATCGGTGGGGAACTGAACGCCGAGATCGAGCACGCGTCGCCGTACGGAAAGGAGCCAGGTGAGAAGGCTGCGGGCGAAAAGAAAGCGCTCGGTGCACGGGCGGAGCGCGCGTGGCAATACCGCCGCGCCGCCGGAATGCTGAAACCGGCCATCGCCCGCGCCAACTGCGACGTCGACGTGGAACTGCCGCCGGCATCGCCTGCCGCACCGCAATCACCGCGGGCAACCGACTGGATCATCAGCGGCGTCGTGCTGGGCGAGGCGACGCTCATCGCGTGCGCCCGGCTTCGCCGCGTGTTCAGCAGAGTCCACCCGTAGGATTCCCGCGGGAACATCCGGCCAGTTACGCGGATGCCGCATTCCAGATGCCAAATTCCTCATTGCTGCGCGGCCCGCAGAGCCGCGGTCCCCATGGCCCGGCCGCACTGGCCGCATTCGCCGTCCAAAGGATGGCGAATGTCCCATGTTGCGACGCTCCGGAAAAAGTGAGGATGGGGCTTCGACTTGGGGCGTGTCCCGGTAGAATGAGCCCTTGGTGCTGGAAAAACTCTTTCGTCTCCTGTTCAAGTATCCCCCGCTGGTGTTCCAGCAAGGCGATTTCAGCTGGGGCCTTTCCCGGCCCGTGCTGCTGATCGTCTCGGCCATCACCGCCGTTGCGGTGCTGAGCCTGCTCTCGCTGCGCGGGGTGGCGGCCGCCGAACGGACGCGGGATCGCATCGTGCTGGTGGGGCTGCGAGTGGCGGCTCTGGCGGTGCTGCTGTTCTGTTTGTTCCGGCCGTCGATCGTCTTGAAGGCCGCCGTGCCTCAGCAGAACTTCCTCGGTGTCCTGGTGGACGACTCACGGAGCATGTCGATCGCCGACCGCGACGGCCAGACCCGTGCCGCGTTCGTGCAGCAGCAGTTCGCGACGGAGAACTCTCCTCTACTCCACGCGCTGTCGCAGCGCTTCGTGGTGCGCTTCTTCGGCTTCTCGTCTTCTTCGGAGCGCGTGAACGCGGCGGCCAACCTGAAGTACGGCGGAACGTCGACGCGGATCGGACAGGCGCTCGATCGTGCGCGCGACGAGCTCGCCGGCCTGCCGCTCGCCGGGCTGGTCATGGTCACCGATGGCGCCGACACCTCTGACGCGACGATCGACGAAACGCTCGCGAGCCTCAAGGCGCGCTCGATCCCGGTGTTCACCGTCGGCGTCGGCCAGGACCGGTTCGCCCACGACATCCAGGTGACGCGGGTCGAGACGCCGCGCTCGGTGCTCAAGGGCACCGCGCTCGTGGTCGATGTCGTGCTGTCGCAAACCGGCTACGGCGGGCAGACGGTTCCGCTCAGCATCGAGGACGACGGGCGCATCGTGAGCACGCAGGAAGTGACGCTTCCGCCGGACGGCGAGTCGGCGACGGTGAAGGTTCGCTTCACGGCGAACGAGGCCGGCGCACGCGTGTTCAAGTTCACCGTACCGACGCAGCCTGGCGAACAGGTCACGCAGAACAACTCGCGCGACACGCTGATTCAGGTGAACGATCGGACGGAAAAGATCCTCTACTTCGAAGGCGAGCCGCGGCCGGAGATGAAGTTCCTCCGGCGTGGCGTCGAGGACGACAAGAACCTGCAGGTCGCAATCCTGCTGCGGACCGCCGAGAACAAGTACTGGCGCGCCGGCATCAGCGACAAGGACGAGATGATCGGCGGGTTCCCGAAGACGCGCGAAGAGCTGTTCACCTATCGCGCGCTGATTCTCGGCAGCGTCGAGGCGGCGTCGTTCTCGCCGGAGCAGCTGCGGATGATCGCCGACTTCGTCAGCAAGCGCGGCGGCGGCCTGCTGATGCTCGGCGGGCGGCGGGCGTTCGCCGAAGGCGGGTGGGGCGGAACGCCGGTCGGCGAAGTGCTGCCGGTCGTGCTCGAGAACAGCAACCCGAAGTATTTCTCGTGGGT
>DATFXR010000602.1:0-7179 GCA_035315685.1 Vicinamibacterales bacterium
GTCTTGCCCGGCGTGCGCATCTTGAAGCGGCCGTCCTGCGGCACGCGCTTCTCGGCGATGTCGAGCTCGGCCATCACCTTGATGCGCGAGATGATCGAGCTGTGGAACTGCTTCGCGATCGGCCGCATCGCCGGCTGCAGCACGCCGTCGATCCGGTACTTCACGTGGACCGCATCGTCCTGCGTCTCGATATGGATGTCGCTCGCCCGCCGCTGGATCGCGGTATAGATCGTCGAGTCGACCAGGCGGATGATCGGGCTGGCGTCACTGGTGAGTTTTTCGACGGTGAGGCTCTCGTCGCCGTTCTCGTCTTCCTTCAGCACCTGCAGCTGGAAGCTTTCGGTCGCTTCCTCGAGCACGCGCTGCGAGCTCTCGCTCTTCTTCAGGATCGACTCGATCGCCGACTTCGGTCCGACGACCGCGCGGATCGGCGTCGACAGCAGGACGCCGAGCTCGTCGATCATCGGCAGATTCGTCGGATCGGAGACGACGATCTCGAGTGTCTTGCCGACGCGGCGATACGGAACGAAGTTGTAGCGGAGCATCAGATCGGCCGGAATCGATCGGAACAGGTCCTGGTCGATCCGGAACGTGTCCATATCGATGAACTCGAGCCGGTAGCGTTCGGCGAGCCGCCGCGCCTGTTCGAGCTCGGCGCGATGCTCGTCGGTGCCGTAGACCGGACCGACGTCGGTGGTGGGATCGTGAAACTGCGTGTTCTGCGTAGCCATTAGCCGAGCACTGAAGTCAACTGGAACAACGGCATGTACAGGGCGAGCAGCAGGCCCGCGATGACGATGCCCATGATCACGAGAAGGATCGGCTCGACGAGCGTGACGAACCGGTCCATCGTCGTGGAAATCTCCTCATCGTAGAAGTCGGCGACCGTGTTGAGCATGTCCTGGAGGGCGCCGGTCGATTCGCCGACTTCTGCCATCTTCACCGCGACTTCGGGAAACACTTTCCGCGCTTCGAGCGCGGCGGCGAACGACTCGCCTTCGCGCACCCGGCCGCTGACGACGTCGAGCTGCTGCGCCATGTACTGGTTGCCGATCGAGCGCGCCGCGATGTCGAGCGCGTTCACCAGCGGCAGGCCGCCGCCGAGCAGGGTCGCCAGCGTGCGCGACATCTGCGAGGTCGAAAACTTCCGGGCCACCTGACCGAGCATCGGCATCCCGAGCAACAGATGGTCGAAGCGGGCCTTCTGACCGGGCTGGCGAACCCAGCTCAGAACCACGGCGACGCTCACGCCGATCACGGCGAGAATCAGCACGAACTGCGCGCGCAGGATGTCCGAGACGCGGACGATGATGCGCGTGATGAGCGGCAGCTCGGCGCCGAAGCTCGCGTAGAAATCCGAAAACGCCGGCACCACCTTCAGCACGATCACCGACACCAGCCCGACGGCCAGCGTGATCAGGATGGTCGGATACACGAGCGCCGACACCGTCTTGCTCTTAACTGTCTGGATGATCTTGGTGTATTCGACGTACCGCCTGAGGACCGCGTCCAGGTTGCCGCTGCGCTCGCCAGCGAGCAGCGACGCGGTGTAGACGCTCGGAAAGAGGTCGCCGTGCATGGCGAACGCGTCGGACAGCGCTGTGCCGGAGCGGACTTTTTCGTGGACGTCGTCGAGGACGGACCGGAACGCCGGCGAGGTGACGCGGCGCTTCAGCAGGTCGAGCGACTGGACGAGCGGCATGCCGGCCTTCAGCAGCGTCGCCAGCTCCTGGTTGAAGACCAGGAACTCGCGCGTCGCGATGCCCTTGCGCTGCGGCAGCTGCAGCGAGATGCCGGCAATTGCGTGCTTGGGCTGCAAAGAAAGAACATAGAGTCCCTTCTCTTCCAGTTCGTGACGCAGACGCGCTTCGCTCTCGGCGACGTACACGCCTTCGACAATCTCCCCGTTCGGTGACGCAAGACGGCAGCGAAACTCCATCGGAACTGCCAATGATTGTATCAACTTATGACGCGTTGCTCGTGAGCGTTAAGACCGTGCACGGACGCGAAAGGGCGGGCGGATTTGCGCGGTTTGGCTAGCGACCCGCGAGCCGGAGAATGCGAGCGACGTAGTCCTGCGTTTCGCGGTACGGCGGAATGCCGTTGAACCGCTCAACAGCCGCTTCTCCGGCGTTGTAGGCCGCGAGCGCCAATGCGACCGGCAAGCGCTGCAGCAGCGACTTCAGGTATTTCACGCCGCCCTCGATGTTGGCGGCGGGATCATACGGATCGGCCACCGCGAATTGCCGGGCGGTGGCCGGCATCAGCTGCATCAACCCCATCGCTCCCTTTGGCGATCGTGCGCGCTCGTGATAGGCCGACTCCACCTGAATCAACGCGCGCACGAGATTCGCCGGCACGTTCTGTTCCGCCGATACCTTGTCGATGATCTCGCCGTACTTCACCGCCGGGGCCGGCGCAGCCGCGACCGCCGCGGGCCGCTCCTCCTCCGGTTCCGGGTACGGAACTTCGTCCGGCACGATGCGGTCGATGATCGCCGGCTCGCACACGATCTCGCCGCCGCTGCGCAGCGTGAGAATGAGCTTGCCGTCGTCGGTCGGGTCGACCATGTGCTCCTTGATCGACAGCGTCCGGCCCGTGCTGAAGAAGACGATTTCTGCTCGCGCTTCGCTGACGCTCAGCGCGAGCAGCAATCCAGTCAAGGACACAAAGGAAAAAACAGAGGACGCAGAGGGCAGGCCGATGAACGCACCACGAGAGCGGCGGCTCCCGCCGTCCTGTCGTCCGTTCGTACCGCTCGACTTCTCGCTCATTAACCGTCTCGCCTCTCTACCTTCCCCCTGCGTCCTCCCTTTGCGTCCTTCCTCTGCGTCCCCTGTGCTTTTCCTTCGTGCCCTTGTCTCTAACGCGCATCCACGAAGGCGTGGAACACGCGAACACCCAACTCCCGCGGATCCTTGCTGCCGACGTTGAGCACGGCCGGCACGTACGTCTTGTCGACCGAGATGACGATTTCCGCCACGTCGGCCGACCCGAGCTGAGCCGCCTTCAGCGGGATTTTCCGCAACTGCGGCTCCTTCGGTTGAAGCGTGAACTGATCTACCGGCTGCCCGCCGAGGCTCACCTGCACTTGCTGTGCCTCGTTGAACGCGCTGCCTGGATTATCGACGTCGAGATAGAACAAACAGTCTTTTTTCGGGTTCTTGAACGACAAGGTCGCGTCTTTCTTCGTCCATTGCCATTCCATGGTCGAGTTGTGTTCTGCGACTTCGGCGGGGTGCCAGCCGTCTTTGAAGACGGTGAAAACGTTCTCCGTCTGCGGCTGCAGCTGGATCCGCGCAACCTTGTAGGCCCGTTGACCGGCGTCCTGGCCGGCGAGCGGCAACCGCTTCTGGTTGATCGTCGAGTGCAGGCCAACCTGAATGGAGGCCTCGCCGACGTACGGGTAGATGGGAATGAATACGGTCTTCGTGTATTCAACCGTCTGGCCGGGCTCCCACTGCTTCGTGGGCACCGGCGGGTTGTGATCGAACGCGAATATCAGCTCTTCGTCGGCGTCGACCACGTGGACCATCACGCGGTAGTCCTCGGTGAACTTTGCATCGTTCGCGACGACGAACTTGTAGTGGATGTCGAGCGGGCTGCCGAGCGGCGCTTTCTCGTGGTTCAGTGTCAGGCTTGGGGTGGCAACCGGCGGCGCCGGCGCCTCCTTCTTCCGGCAGCCCGCCATGTCAACTGTCAGCACCGCGAGCGCGGCAAGAGCCACCGCGACCGTTCGGACCCGGGGACACAAAATCATAGACAACGTGATGCCGTTGAAGTCGAAACTATGGTGAAAGTTGCGAGCGAAGATTATAGCGTTCTTGCCGCATCTGACGCAATCTGTTAGATTTGCGCCCCTCGCACGGATGTGCGTCGTGCGTTGTCCGTGACAGGGGCACACCTCTTATATGAGTCAGGAAGCGCTGGGGCTGGTCGAAACCAAAGGCCTGATCGGCAGCATCGAAGCCGCGGACGCGATGGTGAAGGCCGCCAACGTCACCTTGATCGGCAAGGAATACATCGGCGCCGGTTACGTCACCGTCATGGTGCGCGGCGACGTGGGCGCGGTGAAGGCGGCGACCGATGCCGGCGCGGCTGCCGCCCGTCGCGTGGGCGAGCTCGTCTCGGTCCACGTGATCCCGCGGCCCCACGGTGAAGTCGAGCGGATTCTCCCGAAGGGCGCGTAGCGTCCTCTGCGGTGTGTACCAGGACTGATGGCCGAAGCCGCACCTTCGCCTCAAACCGACCGCGACCTCGCCTCGATCGCTGAAGCCCGCGCGCTCGCCCGCCGCGCGAAGCAGGCCTGGCTGCAGCTCGCCGAATTCAGTCAGGACCGAATCGACGCGATTGTCGACGCGATGGCCGCATCCGCGACGTCCCAGGCGCAGGCCTTCGCACAACTCGCTGTCGACGAAACCGGCTACGGCGTCGTCGAGGACAAGGTTCAGAAGAATCTCTTCAGCTCGCAGAAGGTTTACGACTTCATCCGTCCGATGAAGACCGTGGGCGTCGTCGCGCGCTACGAGGATCGCAAGGTCGTCGAGATCGCCGAGCCGTTCGGCGTCGTCGCCGCCATCATCCCGACGACGAACCCCACGTCGACTGCCATCTACAAAATCCTGATCGCGCTGAAGGCGCGTTGCACGATCGTCATCAGCCCTCATCCACAGGCCGTGCGGTGCATCACTCGCGTGGCTGAAGTGATGGAAGAGGCCGCGCGCCGCGCCGGAGCGCCGGCAGGTTCGATCAACTGGATGACCACGGTGACGCTCGAGGGTACGCAGGAGTTGATGAAGCAGCGCGACGTTGCCGTCATCCTCGCAACGGGCGGGATGGGACTCGTCCGCGCGGCCTACAGCGCGGGCAAGCCGGCGTACGGCGTCGGCCCCGGCAACGCGCCGGCGTTCATCGAGCGGACCGCTGACATAAAGAAAGCGGTTCACGACATCATCACCGGCAAGACGTTCGACAACGGCGTGCTCTGTTCATCGGAGAACTCGGTTGTCGTCGACGCGCCGATCGCGGACGCCGTGAAGCGCGAATTCCAGACGCAGGGCGGCTACTTCATGAACGCCGCCGAGATGGATGCCCTGGCGAAGATGCTCGTCACGCCGCAACGGTTGCCGAACCCCGCGCTCGTCGGAAAAACGGCGGTTTTCATCGCGCAGAAATGCGGGATCACCGTGCCGGCCGAGATCCGCGTGCTCCTCGCGCCGCTCGAAGGTGTCGGCCGGGACTACCCGCTGTCGATCGAGAAGCTGTGCCCGGTCCTCTCGTACTACGTCGTCAAGGACTGGCAGGAGGGCTGCGAGCGCTGCAAGCAGATTCTCCGGTACGGCGGGATGGGTCACACGATGGCGATCCACTCGCAGAACGAGCAGGTGATCCTCGAGTTCGGGCTTCACAAGCCGGCATTCCGGATTGTCGTCAACACGCCGACGACCCACGGGTCGGTCGGTCTGTCGACAGGCCTGGACCCGGCGATGACGCTTGGCTGCGGGGGCTACGGCGGGAACATCACGTCGGACAACATCTCGCCGCGTCACCTTCTGAACATCAAGCGGCTGGCGCACGAAATCACCCCGACGGTCAGCCGGTGGGACCGAATGGGATCGGCGTACCGCTCCGCCGCCGCGCCGGCCGGGATCGCGTTGCCGTCGGCGCCTGCCCGTCCACCGGCGCCTCCGGGGATCAGCGCCGAGGCGCTCTCTCGCCGGATCGATGACTTCCTGATAACGCGCGGGTTCCAGCCGTCACCAGGTGGCGATCAGATCGGCATCGCATCGCCAGCAGGTCGCGATCAGGTCGCGATCAGGTCGGAACCCGGTCGTCAACAGGTCGTGACGAGGTCGTCAGCGCCGCCTGCCGACCAGACGCCACTCGATTTCGTCTGTGAGGAAGATGTGCGGCGTGCGATTCAGGCTGGGAAGACGCTGCTGGTCTCGGAGCGGGCGATCGTGACGCCTGCAGCTCGTGACCTTGGTGAGCAACACCGTGTATTTTCGATCACTCCGTGGCAGAAGTGACGGCCGCTATTGCTGAGTAGACTGGACTTATTGTTGACCGACCATAGGTGGTTTGCTAGACTGCCTCAACCCATGGTGCGGGGGCGCCCCAGCCCTCCCGCGTTGAAGAACACGGAGCCCCCGCAATGGGGGCGACTTACGATGCGAACGGCGGCAGAAGACAGCCTGCCGGTCGACGTCGCGGAGCGCCCGAATGCTCGGAACTCGCTGGCAGCGCCACGTTCTGTTTTTATTTGCGCTAATCCCATTCATCGCCGCCTGCGGTTCAAGCCTTAAGTCGAAAGCGCCCGCCGTTACACCAACGCAAACAGCCGCCCAGACTCGTTCGGATGCCGTTCCGGCGTCTCCGGTGACACAGACGCCGCCAGAGGACCCGGTCCTCGTCCTGATCGCCACCTCGGATCGTCACTTCAAAGCCGGCCAGAGGGAACTCGAACAGGGTCACGTCGAGGCCGCGAAACAGGAATTCAATCGCGCCGTCGACGTTCTTCTGGAATCGCCGTACGGCGCGCGCACCGAACCGCGGATCCGCGAGCACTTCGATCGCCTCGTGGACCGGATCAGCACCTACGAAGTGCGCGCGCTCGCAACCGGGGACGGGTTTACAGAAAAGAAATACGAGCCAGCCACGATCGACGAGCTGCTCGCGCTGTCGACCACGATTGGCACTCCGACTGCGACGCCGGAGCTCAAAGACACGGTCCAGTCGGACCTCCAGAACGCGAACCACGACATTCCTATTCCGCTCAACCAGCGGGTGCTCTCCTATATCGAGTTGTTCCAGGGTCGCCTCCACGATTTCATCGAAGAAGGCATGCAGCGCGGCAGCAAGTATCTGCCGATGATTCAGAGCGTCTTCCGTGCAGAGGGGCTGCCGCTCGATCTCGCGTACGTGCCGCTGGTCGAGAGTGCGTTCAAGCCGAACGCGCTGTCTCGCGCGAAGGCCAAGGGCGTCTGGCAATTCATGACCGGCACGGCGGCGGAGAACGGGCTCCAGCGCGATTGGTACATCGACGAGCGCTCCGATCCCGAGAAGGCGACCGTTGCGGCGGCGAAGTACCTCCACACGCTCAGCAACCTCTTCGACGGCGACTGGCACCTGGCGCTGGCGTCCTACAACGGCGGACCGGGACGCCTGCAGCGCGCCATG
>DATFXR010000603.1:0-6060 GCA_035315685.1 Vicinamibacterales bacterium
GCGTTGGCGTAGTCGCGGCTGGCTTCGGCTTCGGGCCGCACCGGGACGCGGCCGTCCGGCGGATCGACGACGAGCGACGTACGCCGCGTCGACACGACATGGTCGCCTGAGTCGAACCAGAACTGGTTGTAATTGCCGACGTCGCCGGCGCGCGGCGGCGCTTCTTCCTCGCGGTTGGCAGCGGCGCGCTGCTCGATCTGCGCGGCTTCGGCTTCGGTCAGGAACTCTTTGTCGCGCAACGCCGCCGGCCGCTCGAACGGCGTGAGGGTGGCGTTGGTCCACACGCCCTGCAGGTCCGGTTGACCGTCGGCGGTCTTCGCGGCGGTCCACGCATGCGGCGTGCGCGCGGATTGCGCAACCGTTGTCGCGCCAGCGGCGGCGGTCAAGACGACGATCAGCGCGAAGGATCGGCGCATACGTCCTCCAGCTTTCACAGGCGTTCCGGGACGACCGGGCGCATATCAGCATCGACGATCCGGCCAATCCGCGCAACGATTTCCGGCACCGCCTCGACGTCGGCCAGGGTCGTGTGGAAGTTCACGATGCAGGCGCGCAGAAGATACCGGCCACCGACGATGGCGTTGGAGACGAATATCTCGCCGCCGCGCTGCAGCCGATCGAGCACCTCGCGGTTGAGCGCGTTGAGATGCGCTTCGACCGGTTCCTCGCCGACCGTCGCCCGCAGATCGCGCGGCACGTAGCGGAACGTCGTGATGCTGAGCTCACGGGTCGCGAGCTCGAGCTCCACGTGATCGCGCACGGCATCGGCCATCGCCTCGGCCAGCCGGATGTCGTCAGCGATCATCTGCCGATATCCCGCGGCGCCGACCTGGCGGAGTGCGAGCCACACCTTGAGCGCGCGGAAGCCGCGCGAGTTCTGCGGACCGAGGTCGACATAGTTGGTCGCGCGTTCGTTCCAGTGGTAGTACGGCGGGTGATACGAGAACGCGGCGCGCAGCATCTCCGGATCGCGAACCAGCGCACAGCCGGCTTCGAGCGGCGCATACAGCCACTTGTGCGGATCGACGGCGACCGAGTCGGCGTCGCTCAGCGCGCGCAGGTCGTCCGGCGCTTGCGGCACCGCCGCCGCGAACCCGCCGTACGCCCCGTCGACGTGAAACCAGACGCGGTGCTCGCGGCATACCGCGGCAATCTCGGGCAGCGGATCGATCACGCCGGTGCTGACCGATCCCGCCGTCCCGGCGACGAGACACGGCACGTCGCCGTTCGCCTCGTCCTCCTCGATGCGCCGGCGCAGCGCCGACACGTCCATACGCAGTCTCGAGTCGGTCGGAATCCAGCGGATCGAGGCGGTGCCGAGCCCGGCGAGATCCGCCGCCTTGTGAATCCACGTGTGAGTTTCGCCCGACGCGTAGACGCGCAGCGTGCGTCCCGACGCTGCGGCGACGCCCTGTTCGCGCAGGTTCCACCCGGCGTTCGCCGCGCGCGCGGCGAGGAAGCCGACGAAGTTCGCCATGTTGCCGCCGCTGACCAGCAGTCCGCCGCAGTCGGCTGGATAGCCGACGAGCGTCGCAATCCAGCGCACGGTCTGCGACTCGATCTCGGTCGCGGCCGGCGAGAGCGTCCACGCGCCGACGTTGGGATTCACCGCGGCGGCGAGCAGATCGCCGAGCATGCCGATTGGCGCCGGCGGCGCCGTGATGTAGCCGAAGAAACGCGGGTGGGCATTGAACAGCGAGTGATCGAACAGCAGCCGCGCCGTCTGATCGAGCAGCCGTTCCGGGTCCGTTCCCGATTCCGGCAGTGGGCCGTTCAGGTCGAGCGCGGCGCGAAGGGTCGATGGCGACTCGTCGCGCGTCACCGGACGGTCGGGCACCGACGCGAGCAGCTCCGCGAGTTGATCGACGAGGCGATGTCCGAGCGAACGAAACGTCGCGGCATCCATCGCGAGCGGAGCCTGTCGAACCGAGTCGCGTGACACGTTGCTTCTCCTGGCGTCCGTAGTGTCCGGCGTCAGCCGGATCTCCCTGGTTTCAGCTGGCCCCGAGCCCCCGGCCCCGAGCCCCTACCCGGTGCGGATCCCCTCGAACAGATCGGTCTCCCGCGCGCGGCCGCCATTGACGGTGCTGAACGCGCGGTAGAACGATTGCCAGCCCCACAGTGATTCATGATGGTCGGGCGACAATTCTTTCAACCGCTCGTAGGCGGCCACCTGGGACTCATGGCACGAGACGGCGCGCCACACCGTCGACCAGCACTGCCGCGTGTCGATGACGGTGGTAATCGCCCAGTCGGGCCACGGCGTCGCCTGCCGCTCGACCCCGTCCACCGTCGACACCAGTTGCCTGAACGCAGCCTGATACGCCGACCAGGTCGACGCCGGCCAGGCGAGGTAGTACAGCTTCGACACCGAGTGTGTCGGCGCCTGCGAGCCGCCGTTGTCCACGATGAACTCCGGATCAGCCGCCGCGACGATCGCGGCCGTCGTGAACTGCGAGATGGCGATGTGATCCGGATGCCCGTACGCGCCCTCAGGTCCGAAGGTCAGGACGACGTCGGGCTGCGCGCGCCTGACGTGCGCGACGATATCGGCAATCGCGGCGCGCGGATCGGCGCGGTCGAGATCCTGATCGTGATACTCGAGCACCGAGACCTCGCAAACGCCCAGGACAGCCGCGGCGTTGCGCAGTTCCCGCTCGCGGATATCCGCCAGCGCGGCTGGACCGGGATGCTGAGCGTCACCGCGACGATGACCGCGGTAGCGGCCGCTCTGCCCGCGGGTCGCCGTGAGCAGGTGGACGTCGACGCCCTCGGACGCATACTTCGCGAGTGTGCCACCGAAGCCCAGCGATTCATCGTCGGGGTGCGCCAGTACGGCCATCAGTCTGCGGTTCCGCATGAGCTCCGAATTCTACGACGTTCGCCGTCGCGATCACCGGTCCAGCGGTTGCTACGCCGGGCTCGATAGCGGGCGCGGCATCAAGGGCCGCGAGATCGACGTCTTCATCCCGCGGTGCGCCGAGGCGAAGCAGTTCGGCCGGCAGCACGTGCACGTGCAACTGACCAAACGGGCAGCGGCTGCGGTTTCGAAGCGCCACGAACATCGCACGCGGGCGGCGGCCACCAGCTAAGATCGCCAGTCATGGCCGCAACCTATCCGTCGCCTGTCGTGGGTGCCGATGCGATTCCGCGCGCGAGCGATGCAGCGTTTCAGCACCTGCTCGACGTCTACGCGAGCGAGATCAACAAGACCGCGTCGGTGTGGCGACTGTTCGATGACAGCGTGCTCGTCTATCGTCCGCGTCCAAAATCCACCAGCGTCGGCGATGTGTTCAAGCACGAGCTGCTGTCGAGTCGCCGGTTCTTCGGCGAGTTCCTCGGCCTGCCCGAACCCGATGCGGCGGCCGTGCTCCCGAACCCGATTGCGGTTGATGCGTGCGTCACGCGCCTCGGCGATCTGGCCCGGGCGCGCCTGCCGCACCTCGCGCGCGCGTCGCGCGACTGGTGGGACACGCCGGTCAGGTTCTTCGACGTCGAGCGCGCGCGCGTCTGGGTGTTCTGGCGGCGCGTGCTGCACACCGCCCACCATCGCACGCAGCTCACCGTCTATCTGCGGCTGCTCGATCGTCCGGTGCCGCCGATCTACGGTCCGACCGCCGATGTCAGCTGGAGCGGCGCCGATCCGACGCGCACGGTCGACGCGGCACGACGCTCGTGATTGACGCGCTCCGCGCGCTGAACCCGGACAGCCGCGTGCTGTTCGGGACGCGCTTCATCCGCCTGTTCGCGTACGGCGCGCTGTCGGTCGTGCTCGTGCTCTATCTCGTCGGCCTCGGGTTGAGCGAGTCCGACACCGGGCTGCTGCTCACCTCGACGCTGCTCGGCGACACGCTGATCTCGTTGTATCTGACGACCCAGGCCGACCGGATCGGCCGGCGGCGGATGCTGATCGTCGGCGCGGTGCTGATGACCGGAGCCGGTCTCGCGTTCGCGTTCACCAGTCGCATGCTGTTCCTCGTAATCGCAGGAACGATCGGCGTCGTCAGCCCGAGCGGCCAGGAGGTGGGCCCGTTCCTGCCGATCGAGCAGGCCGCATTGTCGCAGGTCGTTCCCGCAGCCGCGAGGACCGACGTCTTCGCGTGGTACACGCTGACCGGCGCGCTCGCGACTGCGCTGGGCTCACTTGCCGCGGGCTACGCCACGCACGCGATGCAGACGGCCTGGGCGCCCGTCGACAGCTACCGTGCCGTTGTCGTCGGCTACGCGGTCGCCGGCGTCGTGCTGGCGCTGTGCTTCAGCCGCACCTCCGCTGCGGTGGAGGCGGGTGCGAACGCGACGTCGGCAAAGGGACAATCGCCGTTCGCGAAGTTCTCCGGACTGCACCGATCGCAGCGCGTGGTCTTGAAGCTGTCGGCGCTGTTCTCGCTCGACTCGTTCGGCGGAGGCTTCGTGATTCAGAGCTTCGCGGCGTACTGGTTCTACCTGCGGTTCGGCGTCGATCCGAAAACGCTCGGCGCGCTGTTCTTCGCGGCGAACGTGTTCGCCGGCATCTCGGCGCTGCTGGCGTCGCGGCTGGCGCATCGCATCGGGCTCGTCAACACGATGGTGGTGACCCATCTGCCGTCGAACGTGTTGCTGATGCTCATTCCCGTGATGCCGACGCTGCCGCTGGCGTCGCTGATGCTCCTGCTGCGGTTCAGCATCAGCCAGATGGACGTGCCGACGCGGCAGTCGTACACGATGGCGGTGGTCGCGCCCGACGAGCGGTCGGCGGCGTCCGGCATCACCGGGGTGGCGCGCACGACCGGCGCCGCAATCAGCCCGCTGTTCGCGGGCCTGCTGTTTGCCAGGCCCTCGCTGATCAACGTGCCGTTTTTCATCGCCGGGACGCTCAAGATCGCCTACGACCTGCTGCTCTTCCGTGCGTTCCGATCGGTCCGACCGCCGGAAGAAATCAAGACGTAGCAACCGTTCGCCGCGTCCTTGATCAGCGATCGGCGCGCAGCTATCATGCCGTCGCCTATGCTCAGAACGCCTTCTCGCCGCCGTCGCACGGCGCTGGTCGCGATGCTGGCGTCCGTCGCTGTGATGTTCGCCTGCTCGTCAGCCGACCCGAAGCCAACGGAGGCTCGCGCGCCGAGGGTCCCGGCGCCCACCGCGCCCGGCGCGGCTGCGCTCTGGGGAGACCTCAAGCCGGTCGTGTCGGTGAAAGAGCTGATGCGCGACATGCTCGACCCCGCTTCGGATTTCATCTTCGACGCGGTCAAGATCGAATTCACGAAGACGGGCACCATCGAGCGATCGCCGAAGACGGACGCGGACTGGGACAAGATCCGCATCGGCGCGGTCACTCTCGCAGAGGGCGTCTACCTGCTGAAGATCCCGCGTCCGTTCGCGCCGCCCGGAGACGAGAACAACAGCAGCGGCCCCGACGCGACCGAGCTGTCTCCGGCGCAGATCAAGGCGAAGCTCGACGCCGATCCGGTGCTCTGGAACGCCAAGATCGAAGCGCTGCGCAACGTCGGCCTCGAAGTGATGGAGATCGTCAAGAAGAAGAAGACGGATGAGCTGTGGGACGCGGGCGACAATCTCGACCAGGCGTGTGAGTCCTGCCACGTTCAGTACTGGTATCCGGGCGACAAGGCGCTGCTCGAGAAAGTGGATCGCAGTATTCAGAAGCGCTACGAGGAATCCTTGCGGGCGGGCAAGGGCCGCAAGAATTAGGAATGTGGAATGTGGAATCTGGAATGCGCGTGACTCGCGAACTCTGGCCGCGGGGCACGCACGTCGAGCCGTTCGGAAAGCCTCACCGTGTCGAGCTCGCCGCACCACTTCCCCACCACGATCGTCGCCACGCCGTTTCCGATCAGGTTCGTGACGGCCATCGCTTCGCCCATGAAGCGGTGAATGCCGAGAATCAGCGCGACGCCGGCCACCGGGACTCGCCCGGTCGCTGACAGCGTCGCCGCGAGCACGATCAGCGCCGCGCCGGCGACGCCGGCGGCGCCCTTCGACGTGATCAACAGGATCGCGAGCAGCGCCAGCTGCTGGCCCAGCGTGAGCGGCGTATTCGTCGCCTGCGCGATGAACACCGTCGCA
>DATFXR010000604.1:0-3969 GCA_035315685.1 Vicinamibacterales bacterium
AATCCGCGCGCCGCCCGAGTCGTTCAGCCCGACGATCGGCGCGCCGAGCTTCATGGCGAGATCCATCACCTTGACGATCTTCGCGGCGTTGGTCTCCGAGAGCGATCCGCCGAAGACGGTGAAGTCCTGCGCGAAGGCGAACACCTGACGGCCGTCGATCAGTCCGTGACCGGCGACGACACCGTCGCCCGGTACGATGTGCCGATCCATGCCGAAGTCGCGGCAGCGATGCGTGACGAGCTTGTCGACTTCCTCGAAGGTGCCGGGATCGAAGAGGAGCTCGATCCGCTCGCGCGCGGTCAATTTGCCGGCGGCATGCTGCTTGTCGAGCCGCGCGGCGCCGCCGCCGAGCTCGGCACGGCGTTCGAGCTCCGCCAGAGTTCTGAGCGGATCCGTCATGGCCGAGGGCTGATGGCTGATGGCATGGGGGTTGATGGTCAATGGCAAGCCGTCATCTTCCATAATCCGTAGCCATCAGCGATTAGCCCTCAGCCACTGACGCCGTCATGCCTTCACCGGCTCCGCCGCGTGCGCCTTCTCCCAGTCCTTCAGGAACTTCTCGAGGCCAATGTTGGTCAGCGGATGGTTGAAGAGCGCATCGATCACGCCCGGCGGACAGGTGGCGATGTCGGCGCCCATGCGCGCGGCCTCGATGACGTGAATCGGATGGCGGCAGCTGGCGACGAGTACTTCGGTCGGGAAGTCGTAGTGATTGAAGATTTCGACGATGTCCTCGATCAGTTCCATTCCGTTCGTGCCGACGTCGTCGAGACGGCCGACGAACGGGCTGACGAAGGTTGCGCCGGCCTTTGCCGCGAGCAGCGCCTGCGCGGGCGAGAAACAGAGCGTGACGTTGACGCGGATGCCTTCGCCCGCGAGCGCCTTGCACGCCTTGATGCCCTGGGGTGTGAGCGGCACCTTGACGACCATGTACTGGTCGATCTTCGCGATGTCGTGTCCCTGCTGGATCATGCCCGAGAAGTCGGTCGCGGTCACCTCACCGCTGACGGGGCCCTTCACGATGGCGCAGATCTTTTTCAGGTTGTCGCGATAGTCGCCCGGCTCCTTCGAGAGCAACGTCGGGTTCGTCGTCACGCCATCGATGATGCCGATGTCGCACAGCCTCTGGATCTCGCTGATGTTGCCGGTGTCGATGAACAACTTCATGACTCACTCCGTTCGCTGTCTATGACTCAGTTCGTTCGCTGTCAATGGCTGACGGCCGATGGTCGAAGGATCGCGAGCTTTCAGCCATCAGCCATGAACCATAGCCATCAGCCATTAGCCTTCAGCCATGACGGGATTCACGAGTTCGCCGACGCCTTCGACGGCGACGGTGACCGTGTCGCCCGCCGCGATTGGTCCGATGCCTTCAGGCGTACCGGTGGAAATGATGTCGCCCGGTTCGAGCGTCATCACGAACGTGATGAACTCGACCAGGTACTCGATCGGAAAGATCAGATGCCGGGTGCTCGACGACTGCCGGCGCTGTCCGTTGACGAAGCCTTCGACGCCGCGCGGCTCGCCGTTCAGGCCCGTGGCGATGCAGGGGCCGATCGGCGCGAACGTATCGAACCCCTTGCAGCGCGTGTACTGCGATTCCCTCTTCTGCAGATCCCGCGCCGTGACGTCGTTCACGCAGATCAGACCGCCAATGTAGTCCCACGCGTCCTTCGCGGCAACGCGATGCGCGCGGCGGCCGATGACGACGCCGAGCTCCGCCTCGTGATCGACGCGGCCGACGCCGGGTGGAATGCGAATCGGATCGCCGGGACCGATCACGGCGCTGCTCGGCTTGATGAACAGCAGCGGCTCGGCGGGCAGCGGCTTGCCGACCTCGCCCGCGTGATCCTTGTAGTTGAGCCCGACACAGACGATCTTCGAGGGCATGACCGGCGGCAGCAGCGTCACCGAGGCCAGCCCGCCGGGCACCGCCGCGCCGGGCGTCAACGACCCGAACGCGCCAGCCGCAAGGCGGAGCTCACCGTCGCGCTCGACGGCCAACGACACGACACCGCCGTGGCTGACGCGGTAGATCCGTTCCATCAACGGACATTCTAAGCTGAACTCCGTCAAGGGCTGATGGTAGCTGAACCCTGTCAATGGCTGATGGCTGATGGTGGCTGAACACTGTCAATGGCTGAGGGCTGATGGCTCATGGCTGTGGTCGATGCCCGATGGTTAACCATCTAGCCATAGCCATCAGCCATCAGCCATTAGCCCTTGACAGCGCAGTCTCCTACAGCGCAGCCTCCTACCGCGAAGTCTCCACCTGGCGCGCCGATGCCGCGCTGCGATTGCCGGCGCGATCCACGGCCACCACGGCGTACACGTGTGCAATGCCGGATGCGACCGCGTCGGTGAAGTGCGTTTCGATGATCGGCGCCGGAGTAATCGGCTCGAGCGGGATCGAGTCGATCGCGCCCTCGTGCGGCGTGCCGCGCAGCACGATGTACCCGGCCAGATCGCTCTCGGTGTTCGGCTCCCAGATTAGATTGATCGCGCCCGCGCTCGCGATTGTGGCGAGGCCGGACGGCGCCGCAGGCGCGAAGGTATCGACGAGCGTCGTGCACTCGGGCGGACCGGCATCGCTCTCGATCGTTGCGCTCGCGACGCGGACGGTCGCGCGCACGGTGTAGCAGCGCGTCGCTCCCCACGCGATCCGCGTGTCCGTGTACTTCGCGTCCGAAAGCGGCGTCGCGGTGAGCTTCACGAGCGACTGCGGATCGGTGGCGTCGTAGACGGTGTACTCGATCGGCGGTGGCGGCGGCCCCAGCAGACGGGAGGGCAACACGTCGGCGGCCACATCGATGGAAATTGCCGTCGGCCACGTCACGGTGATCTCGCGCTCCCCGTAGTTGATCTTCGGCGCGGCCGGCGGCGGCGGCGGCGCCGTGAGCGGCACTACGACGCGCTTCGACACCGGGCCCTTCTTGCCGCGGGTCGAGATGCCGACGACCGCGTAGGTGCGTGACGGTGCATCGGTTCCGAAGCCGAGCAGCGGTCCCTCCTGGCTGTCCGCATTCTTCTTCGGCTTCGGCGCCAGCGGATCGACCGGCGGCGGCAGCTTCACGATTTCCATCGCATCGTCACCGAGCGCCTCTTCGACGCGCGCGATCGCGCCCTGATCCAGGCCCGTCCCTTCGGGCGCTTCCACTTCGTCCGACGGATCGTCGGGATCGGTCGTCAGATTCGGATCGCGCGGCGCTTTGACGTCGACGGCATCGATCCGCGTGCCGAACTTGGTGATTTGCGCGTCGCTCAACGCCTGCGGCGGCGCGCCGGGCGGCAGTGTCAGCGCATAGACCTCGACGCGCTCGACGTTCGCCGGCCGAGTGCCGTCGGTGTTCGTGCTCGGGAGCGTGAACTGCAGATCGACGATGTCGCCGCGGCGCGAGGCGACGAGGTCCGGAGGGGGGGTCGGTACTTTCAGGAGCGGCGGCAGCGGCGGCCCCTTCTTCCCGCAGGAGACCACGACCAGCAACACGACAACCGCAAAGACCGCAGAGAACATTTTTCTCTGGAGTGTCCGCGGAGAATGGGTCATACGCGAGATCTCGTTTGCCGTGAGGAAACCGCCGTGAAAAAGCGACTCTGTGCTCCGCGATCGCTGCGAGCGCTGCGTTACCGTCGGTGGCGGCGGTTCACAAAATGTATCGTGACAGGTCCTCGTTCTTCACGATGTCGGCGAGCATGCGCGTCACGTAGGCCTCGTCGATCGTGACGGTCTTGTCCTGCAGATCGGGACCCTCGAAGGAGATCTCGTCGAGCAGTTTCTCCAGCACGGTGTGCAGACGGCGCGCGCCGATGTTCTCGGTCCGATCGTTGACGGTGGTCGCGAAATCGGCGATGCGGCGGATCGCTTCGTCGGTGAACGTCAGCGTGATGCCCTCGGTGTCCATCAGCGCCGTGTACTGCTTGATCAACGCGCTGCGCGGCTCGGTGAGAATCCGGACGAACTCGTCCTTG